>JALYUI010000242.1 GCA_030853845.1 Bacteroidota bacterium
AGTGAAGCATTTCTACCGCGTTACTAAGTTTGATTAGTTGCGCGGTAGAGATGCTTCACTGCGTTCAGCATGACGTTCAAATCATCCGTTTAGAGCCAGCCTCACGCCCGCCAGCGCGGGCCGTGCAGGGGCCGCCACAGGAAACCGAAGGGGCTCAGGACTTGCTCAAGAAAGTGCGCGAGTAGCGCAAAATGGCCTCGGAGGTTTCGGGCCGGGGTTCGCGACGCACTGCGTCGAGCGCCCGCTGGGCCAAAAGCAGGTCGGCGCAGCTGGCGGCCAAGTCCGGGTCGTGCTGCAATGCCTCCTCTACCTCGCGCTGCCTTTCAACCGGCAATTCGTTGTATACATACTGGAGCAGGGTCGAATAGGGTAAGGTTTGAATCATAATGCGGGATTTGCGCGGTCATTTTCTTCCGCAGGTTAATCAGCGCGTAACGCATCCGGCCCAGGGCCGTGTTGATGCTCACGCCGGTGGCATCGGCAATTTCCTGGAAGCTCATGTCGCCGTAATGACGCATCAGCAGCACTTCTTTCTGGGCGGCGGGCAACTCCTGGATTAACGCCCGGAGGCGCTCGTGGGTTGCTTCGACGGTCATAATATCGTCGATATCTACTTCGACAATGGTGAGGCTGCTGGTGAGGCGGTCGTTGTCGTTCAGCTTCACGTGGGGCGTACGCTTGTTGCGGCGGAACCAATCGATGGCCATGTTGTGGGCGATGCGGCAAATCCAGGGGCCAAACTTGCTTTGCTCGTTGTAGCGCCCACTTTTCATGGTATGAATGGCCTTGATGAAGGTATCCTGCAACAGGTCCTCGGCCAGGTCCTCATCGCGCACGATGAGCAGGATGGTCGTGAACACGCGGCTGCGATGGCGCTCCAGCAGGAGGGCGAAAGCAGATTCCTGGCCGGCCAGGTAAAGCGAGATGAGCGCAGAGTCGCTCGGTTGCAAGAGGTCCATAAAGGGCTACGGTGATGTGGGAACGTAGAGCTTCAGGCCATAGTATGCAGTTACCGGGAAATTTTTTTGGGGAGTGCCGGGGACGAATGCGTGTGGCCCGGCGGAATCTGTTCAAATGTAGAGAAATGGATTGCACTCGCGCAAGAGGCGCTGAAAAAAAATGACAAAATTTTTTCAGCGAAATCAAGCAACCTTCCTCAAAACTTCATAAAGGCCCTTTTTGCCAAAGCTGGGTTGGTGGCGAACTGAAATTTTTTTCCGCTACTGAAGTTGCAAACGACTTGCTGGCTGTCAGGCTACTGCGCCAGCCAGGCGTAAGCGTCGGCTTCATCAGTGAACAAGGCCGTGACGTAGCCCCGCGTCGCCTGGGAAGCGGCGCTAATTGCGGCGGCCGAGGCTTCGGCGGTGTCCAGGCCGGCGCGCAGGGGCGACACCAGAAACGCCAGCCGCACCGGGCACGGGTAGCGGTTCACGAGGCGCGGAAAGAAGTCGGTTTCTATCCAGGTGGCCAGCGTGGGCGTCACCAGCTCGTCGCGGCGGCGCAGGTCGAGCAGCCAGCGCCAGCACCCGTGGGCATCGCCGGCGGTGAGAATGGCGGTGTAGCCGGCGCGCAGCTCCTCTTCGCTGATTTCGCGCTGCCAGCGGGCCACGATGGCCGGCAGGTCGGGGCGGGGCGAAATTTCGAGGCCGAAGTTGAGCATGAGCGGAGGGGCCGGCAGCCGGCACGAGTGTACCCGCAAGGTAGCAGAAATGGGTGTGCCGGCCTGGGCAGGCGCGCTACTCCCGGGCCTACCTTTGTGCCACGCCCCGTTTCGGAGGCTTTTCCCGCTATGCTTCCTTCTGCTGATTCGGCCCCGGGCCACGACCCATACGCCGCCCTGCGCGTGCCCGACTTTCGCCGCCTGGTATCGGCCCGCGTTCTGTTCACCATTGCCAGCCAGATTCAGGGGGTGGTAGTCGGTTGGCAGATTTACGAGCTCACCAACAACCCGCTGGCGCTGGGCCTCATTGGCCTGGCCGAAGCCATTCCGAGCATCACGGTGTCGCTCTACGCGGGGCACGTGGCCGATTCGGTGCCGCGTAAGCGCATCATCGTGCCCATGATGCTGCTGCTGTTTGGCTGCTCGCTGAGCTTATTTCTATTGACCCGACCGGCGGGAATGGCACTGTTTGCCAACCAGCAAATAGCCTCCTTTTCGCTGTACGTGGCAATGCTGTACGTAGTGCTCTTCGTGAGTGGCATCGCGCGCGGGTTTCTGGGGCCGGCGGTGTTTTCGTTTATGCCGCAGCTGCTGCCCGAGCGCAGCCTGCTCTCAAACGCGGTGACGTGGAATTCGAGCAGCTGGCAGGCGGCAGCGGTGCTGGGGCCGGCCATTGGTGGGCTGCTGTTTGCCAAAATGGGCAAGGGCTTCGCCTATGGCGTGGATGCGGGCCTGATGCTGCTTTCGCTGCTGCTGTTTGCCAGCATTGCCAGCCGGGCGCTGCCGGTGCGCGAGGGCGAGCGGCTGAGCTTGGGTGAGAGTATTCTGAGCGGGGTAAGGTTCATCTTCGGCAACCAGATTGTGCTGGCGGCGCTGTCGCTGGATTTGTTTGCGGTGCTGTTTGGCGGGGCGGTGGCACTGCTGCCCATCTTCGCCAAAGACATTCTGCAAACCGGCCCCGACGGGCTGGGCTACCTGCGCGCCGCGCCGGCCGTGGGCTCGGTGCTGATGGCGGTGTGGCTTACGTACTCGCCGTTGCGGCAGCGGGCGGGGCGCAAGCTGCTATGGGCGGTGGCGGGTTTCGGACTGGCCACCATCGGGTTCGCGCTCTCGCGCAGCTTTGCGCTGTCGCTGTTCCTGCTGTTTCTCACGGGCGTATTCGATTCGGTGTCGGTAATTGTGCGCTCCACGCTCATTCATACCCACACGCCCGAGTACATGAAGGGAAGGGTGTCGGCGGTGAATAACATCTTCATCGGTTCCAGCAACGAGATTGGGGGCTTCGAGAGCGGAGCGACTGCCAAGCTAATGGGCACCGTGCCGAGCGTAATATTCGGCGGGCTAATGACGCTGGTGGTGGTAGCCACCACGGCCTGGAAGGCGGACAAGCTGCGCCGGCTGGAATCGGGTACGAAGTAGGGTATGTTGCCGCAGTTGGCCGCAGTTGGCCGGTAAGTGGGGTGAGTCTGTGACTCACGGCGGCGCAGCCGCCAGCCGGGACCACGCCGTTCTGGTATCGTTGCCGCGTTGCGGCAGGCGAGTTGCAAACTCGCCCCACTTATCGGCCTGTAGTTACGCGCTGCGCGCTAAACTGCGGCGAGCAGCGCGGCATACTGCTCGGGCGTATCTACGTCGAGCAGACCCGCTGGGAAATCAACCCGACCCGCAGTCGTGCCCAGCATAGCCAGCAGCCGGGTTGCGCCCTGCGCACCTTGCAGCTGCTCCAAAGCAGGAAAAAGTGCCCGGCTGAAGACAGCCGGCACACCCAGCGTGCCCGCGTAGGCAGCCGCTACGGCGGGAGCCTGCGTCTGCCGCTGAAGCGCCACCAACTGCCGCAGCAGTGCGGGCGTGACGAGCGGCTGGTCGGTCAGCATCACGAGCACGGCGGCGGGGTTGGTGCCGGCTACCGCCGCCAGCCCGGTCTGGATGGACGAGGCCATGCCGGATTCCCAGTTTTCGTTGCGCACGGCTTGAATTAGTAAGTCTGAAACTTCGCCAATCAATTCGTCATGCAACGCCCCGGTTACCAGCACGATTGGTGCGCAGCCGCTGGCTACGGCCGTTTCGGCGGCGTGGCGCAGCAGGGTGCGGCCCTGATAGGGCAGCAGCTGCTTGGGTTGGCCCATGCGGGTAGAGGCGCCAGCGGCCAGCAGCAGCAACGCCACCGGCCCCAACGAATCGGGAGCGGTGGCATTGGGTTCGGGGGCAGTGAATTCGGCCATTATACGGCTTTCGCGCTCAGAATCTTATCAGGCGTGAGGGGCAGCTCGCGCACGCGCTTGCCGGTGGCGTGGAACACGGCGTTGGCCACGGCGGCCGATACGCCCACCATTGAAATCTCGCCGATGCCCTTCACACCCATGGCGTTGATGTAAGGGTCGTGCTCCTCCACGAACTCCACGGTCATATCCGGGATGTCGGCATTCACGGGAATGTGGTAGTCGGCCAGGCTGGCGTTGGTGTAGCGCGAGAAGTGCTGGTCGCGCACGGTGCCTTCCATCAGGGCTGCGCCGATGCCGAAGATGCTGCCGCCAATAATCTGTGAGCGGGCGGTTTTGGCGTTGAGGATGCGGCCCGCGCCGTGCACACTTACCCAGCGCGTGACGCGCACGGTGCCGAGGTCAGGGTCGACTTTCACCTCGCAGAAGTGCGCGCCGAAGGAGTGCATGGAGTGGTGGGCGGCTTCGTCCTTTTTGCTCGGGTCGGCATTTGCAGCTGACTGGGCATCTTCGTAGCCGCTGCCGTAGCGGCCCTGGCCGTTGCCTTCTACGTCGCTCATGTCGGCGCGCTTCATCAGCTCGGCAAAGCCTTCGCCCTTTTTGGGGTCAGCCTTTAGTTGAAGGCGGCCATTCTTGGCTTCCACGTCGGCCGGGTTAGCGCGGTGGAGGGGCGACTTTTTATCAAGCACCGCCACTTTAATGAGCTTCTGCCACAAGTCCTGCACGGCCATGTATACCGACGACGAAACCGTGCCGGCCGCCACCGAACCGCCCGAATTGGGCGCGGTGGGCAGCTTGGTATCGCCCAGCTCGAAGCGCACTTTCTCCACGGGCAGGCCCAGCGCTTCGGCCGCTACCTGGGTCATCACGGTGTAGGTGCCGGTACCGAGGTCGGTAGCGCCGGACTGCACCACGGCGTGGCCGTCGGCGTAGAGGCGGGCGCGGGCGGTGCCCTGCGAGTTGTGCACCGGGTAGCTGGCCGTGGCCATGCCCCAGCCCACCAGCAGGCGGCCGTCGCGGGTAGCGCCGTTTTTGGGGTTGCGCTGGCTCCAGCCGAAGAGCTCGGCCCCGCGGGCGTAGCATTGGCGCAGGCTTTTGCTGCTCCAGGCCTGGCCGGTGCTGGGGTCCTGCTCGGCGTAATTGCGCAGGCGAATTTCAATGGGGTCGATGCCCAGCTGGTAGGCCAAATCATCCATCGAGCTTTCAATAGCGAACGAGCCGGGCGCTTCGCCGGGGGCGCGGGTGAAGGTCGAGGTCATCACGTTGGCCCGAGCCAGCTGATACGAAGCCTCGAAGGTGGGACACTCGTACAGCATGTTGATGATTTTGCTGTTCGACTCGGCGTAGTTGTCCCAGGGCGAGGTAGTGGAGGTTTTCTCGTGAATCAGGGCCATGAGCTTGCCGTCGCGGGTCGCGCCCAGGCGCAGGGTCTGGGTCTGGTCTTCGCGGTGACCCATGCTGGTAAACATCTGCGGGCGGGTGAGGGCCAGCTTCACCGGGCGGCCCACGGCCTTGGCGGCCTGCACCGTAAGAATGGTGTGCGGCCAGGCCGAACCCTTGCAGCCGAAGCCGCCGCCAAGGTACTTCGTCACCACCCGCACCTGCTCGGCCGAGAGGCCCAGCATGGTGCTCACCGCCTTCTGGGTGCGCGTCACGCCTTGGGTCGACTCGTAGATGGTGAGGCGGTCGGGCGCTTCCCAATGGGCCGTGGTGGCCCCCGGCTCCATCGGGTTGTGGTGGTTGATGGCGTGGACGTACTTGTGGGTGAGCTGCACCGGGGCGGCGGCGAAGGCGGCCTGGGCATCGCCGCGCCGGGTGTGGCCGTCGGTTTTGCCGTCCTGAATTTTGGTGGGGTCGAAGAGCCGGGCCTTCGGGTCTTCGTAGGAGGCGATGGGCTGGTCGGCCGCTACCTGCACATGCAGCAGGGCGGCGGCGTACTGGGCGCGCTCCAGCGTGTCGGCCACCACCACGGCCACGGGCTGCCCGGCGTAATAAATCTGGTCGTCCGTCAGCGGCAAGTAGCCCATGGGCGCGCCAATGGCTTTTTTGCCGTCGGCATCGTTGGGCGTTTGGGCCAGCTTGGGAATATTCTGGTAGGTGAGAATAGCCAGCACGCCCGGCTGCTTCAGCGCCGCCGCCGTGTCGAAGCCGGTGATGCGGCCCCGGGCCACGTCGCTGGTTTTGAGAACCGCGTGAACGAGCCCGGGCAGCTGGTTATACTCGGCGGCGTACCTGGCGCGGCCCATCACCTTGTCGCGGCCGTCCACACGGTTCAGCGGTTGGCCTACCACGCCGGCGGTCGGGTTGGTTTCGAAGAATTTGGGTTCGGTATCCATGAGGATTAAGGCTTTATACTTTGCAATTAGAACGTCATGCTGAGCGGAGCAACGCGGAGTCGAAGCATCTCTACCGCAGTAGCAACTCCACCGGCCCAACGAAGCGGTAGAGATGCTTCAACTCCGCTGCGCTGCGTTCAGCATGACGGGCTTAGTAGTTCATGTACCTCTATTTTAACCTGCCACCTTCAGCAGCGCCTGCACCAGCGTATTCTGGGCCAACTCTACTTTATAGCGGTTTTCGGCGTGCGGCTGGGCTCCGCGCAGCGCGGCCCCGGCGGCCGCCCGGAAGGTGGCTTCCGTGGCCGGAGCACCGGTCAGCACCTTTTCCGCTTCGGGGCTGCGCCAGGGTTTGGTGCCCACGCCGCCCAGTGCCACGCGGGCCGAGCGAATGGTGCCGGCCTGCACGTCGAGCCCCACGGCGGCCGAGGCCAGGGCGTAGGCGTAGCTGCTGCGCTCGCGCACTTTCAGGTAGGTCGAGCGGCGGGCGTGAACGGCGGCTGGGATAGTAACGGCCACAATTAGCTCGCCGGGCTCGAGCACGGTTTCGCGCTGCGGAGTTTTGCCGGGCAGCAGGTAGAAGTCCGCCACGGGCACGCGGCGCTGCTTGCTTTTGGCGTTTTCCAGGGTCAGCACGGCATCGAAGGCGGCCAGGGCCACGGCCAGGTCGCCGGGGTAGGCGGTGGCGATGCAGGCATCGCTCACGCCCAGAATGGCGAGGTTATGGTTGTCGCCCGCCATGGCGGGGCAGCCCGAGCCGGGGTTGCGCTTGTTGCACGGAAAGGCGGCGTCGCGAAAGTAGCCGCAGCGGGTGCGTTGCAGCATGTTGCCGCCAATGCTGGCCATGTTGCGCAGCTGCGGCGAGGCCGCCAGCAGCAGCGACTCCGACACGGCCGGGTAGTTCTGCAACACCAGCGGGTGCTCGCCCACGTCGCTCATGCGCTCCATCGCGCCAATGCGCAGGCCGTCGCTGGTCTGCTCAATGCCTTTGAAGGGCAGCAGGTTGATGTCGACCAGCTGAGCGTGCTCCTCCAGGTTGGCCTTCATCAAATCGAGCAGGGTGGTGCCGCCGGCAATGTAGGCCGCCTGGGCCGTGGCCGCCCGATTGGCGGTGGCCTCCTTGGCCGAAGCGGCCTGGGTGTAGCTGAAGTTGTTCATTGTCTGTTTGCTATTGGAAGAACGTCATGCTGAGCGAAGCTGAAGCATCTCTACCGCTTCGTTGCAAGCGTCTCGATTAGTGTTGCGGTAGAGATGCTTCGACTTCGCTCAGCATGACGTCCCGTTAGCCTCAATTCTTACCCCTTGAAGCCGCGTTTCTCCACTTCCCGGATGGCGGCTACAATGTTCGGGTAGGCCCCGCAGCGGCAGAGGTTGCCGCTCATCCATTCGCGCACGCTGTCGTCGGTTTTGGCGTGGCCTTCCTTCAGGCAGGCCACGCCCGACATGAGCTGGCCGGGCGTGCAGTAGCCGCACTGGAAGCCGTCGTGGTCGATAAACGCCTGTTGCAGCGGGTGCAATTCCTCGCCTTTGGCCAAGCCTTCCACCGTGGTTATTTCCTTGCCCTGGGCCATCACGGCCAGCGTGAGGCAGCTATTCACGCGGCGGCCGTCTACCAGCACGGTGCAGGCCCCGCACTGGCCGTGGTCGCAGCCTTTCTTGGTCCCGGTCAGGTCGAGGCGCTCGCGCAGGGCGTCGAGCAGCGTCACGCGCGGCTCAGCCTGAATGGTGCGTACGGTGCCGTTCACTTGCAGGCGCATCTCACTTACGCCCTCTACTTTTTTCGAGATGGCCGTGAGCCGCTCGGCCTGGCTGATAAGCGGTGGGGCCAGCGCCAGGCCCAGCAAGCCACCGGCCTGTTTGATAAAGGAGCGGCGGCCGTCCTGCTCGGGCTGGGTGGCGAAATCGGGCGTATTCGTATCCATCATAGTGGTAACTAAGGTCGGGATTGATAAAGCAAACCGGCTCGCGGGCCTTTGGTTGGCCAACGGCAGACCGGGCGGTTTTGCCTTAGTCAACCACGTACTATGCAAATGCAATTGTCGGCGGCTGCTTATATAGGATGGATTTTTAGTGAGTCGACTTGGCTCCGGAGACTGCATGATGTTCCGGAAAATGCCGGCAACAGGCTCACTGTCAGTTTCCGACCCTTCTGTTGCCTGCGTGGCATCAGTCGTTACTCGAAGCGCAGATAGGGCCGCAGCTTTTCCACGTCTTCGGGCTTAAGCACGGGTATTTTCTTCAACTCCTCAATGCTGTGGAAGGGGCCGTGCTGCTGGCGGTAGGCCACAATAAGCCGGGCGCGCGGCTTGCCAATGTACGGGTGCAGGTACATTTCATCGAACGAGGCGGTGTTCACATTCACGCCCTGGGGCGCGAAGCCGGGGGCCACGAAGGTGTATTTCTTCAGACTGTCGCGCAGGTCGGGCGCGTCGCGCAGCACGAATACCTCGTCGAGCTGGTCTTCGCGCAGGTAGCCGCCGAGCTGGTTGCGGTAGCGCACCACCCACTTCGCCCGGCCCGCCCCAATGCCTCGAATCTGCATCAGCTGCGTGGTGTCGGCCCGGTTCAGGTCGAAGGGCTGCAGGTTGCGGGGCTTGCGCGGGAACTTGCCGGGCGCAGTTTCGCCGTTGGCGAAGGGTGGGAATTTCCCGTCGGGGCCGGGCCGGTTGCCGGCGTACTCGCGCTTCGGGGCCTCATCGGGCAATTGCATGAAGGGCGCGAGGCGCTGGTACACCGAATCCTCCAGCCCGTACATCTTCTTCACCTGCGCTTTGGCCTTGAAGCCACCGGCGGCCGCGCCGTATTTCACCATGCGGGCGGCTACGAAGTGCGGTACCCCGCGCGCCTCCCAGCCCTCGGCCGAAAGGGCATTGGGGTTGAAGGGAGCGAGGTGCACCCGAACCACCGGGGGGAAGCGGGAGCCGCGCCGCTCAAATTTCGGATACTCGTGCTTGGGGTAGCGACTCGCAAAACCCTGGTCGCTGGCCCTATGCTCGCGCAGCTGGGCCACCATGGCATCGAGGCCGCGCTGGTCGGCTGCCGGCAGGTACACCGGCAATTCGGGGCGCAGCAGCATCGGGGCTACGATAAATCCCAGCATCAGCAACAGTAGTCCTGCCACGCCGCGTGCCTCGGCCCGCGAGTAGCCGAAGCTGCGCCGCAGCCAGCGCAACGGATTGAAATGCTGCCAGAACCGGCGCGCGCTGGAAGGAAGTGGCGGTAGGGCCATGAGGTGGTAGAGCCGGCCGCTGCCAGCGATGCAATGGGTAGAAAAGAAAGGGGGGCGGAAACCGGCCTGTCCGATTTCCGCCCCTGCGGCAAGTATACGTAATTTCCGCTATATCACGGAGTTTTTCGAGGATTTTTCCCGATAGAACGTCATGCTGAGCGTCGTCGAAGCATCTCGCATGCAGCAGTAATCAAGTCTATTGAGTCAATATTGTCCGCTAGATGCTTCGACGACGCTCAGCATAACCAGAATTTAGCTGCGTGTAGAGAGGCTTTCACCGGGTTGCCGCGGCCGTGCTTGGTGTTTTGGAGGGCTTTATCAGGGAGCCGGGGCGCTTCACGGTCACGGGCAGGGGGCCGCCGGGTACCCGGGTTTCGTTGGCTACCCAGCTGTAGATGAGCTTGAGGGCTTCGGGCGAAAATACCGGCTGCTGCACGCCATTCACCATGGGCCACTGGTCCTGGGCCGGCTGGAAGAGGTGGTTCACCCCGTCGAGCTTGTAGGAAGTGGCCGTACGCTTGGCCCGGCGCAGCGAGCGGTACAGCGGCGTCATGTTGCGGCGGGCCGACACCTGCAAATCGGAGGTGCCATTGAGCAGCAGCACCGCGCACTGCACCTTGTTGAGTTCGGTGAGGGGGTCGAAATCGAAGAAATAGCGTGACCAGGGCGTGGTGAGCTGCACGGCGCGGGCGCGGGCCATGCCCGCATCGATGCCCATGTTGGCATTGCTGAGCAGGGCGGCTACTTTCAGGCGGGCCTTGGAGTTGTCGGGCGTCTGGCGGATAATGGCCACTGTGCGCTGGTAAATATCCTGCGCTTCCTTCACCTGCGCGGGGTCGGCCCCAATCAGGCGCATAATTTCGCTCTGCTGGCGTAGCAGCACGTCGTAGCCGGGCTGGCCATAGCCGGCCAGCGACACGGCAAACGCCGGCGGGTGCGGCGACGAGGCCGCCAGCAGTGCTACGTTGCCGCCCTCGCCGTGCCCAATCAGGCCCACGCGGTAGGCCGAAACCAGCTTTTGGGTGCGCAGGCAGCTCATGGCCGCCTGCACGTCGGTCACGAGGTCGGCGGTGGTGGCGCTGTTGTACACGCCGCCCGACTTGCCCACGCCCCGGTCGTCGAAGCGCAGCACGGCCACGCCGTGGCGGGTGAGGTGGTCGGCCAGCTGCCCGAACATGCGATAGCCGTTCACGTCGACGTCGCGGCCCTGAGGGCCGGAATCCGACAGCAGCACGGCCCCGGCAAAGGGGCCTTCGCCGGCTGGAATGGTGAGCGTGCCGGCCAGCTTCTGCTTAGTGGTTGGGTTCACGAATGTGACATCGCTGACCCGGTAGGGCGGGGCGGCCTTGAACTTGGCCACGGCCACGGGCGAGACCGCGACGCGGGTCAGCGTCATGGGCGCCGTAACGCCGGGCTGTTTCCAGGTGCCTTTAAACACATTGCCGCCGTTGAGCACCTTGCCCACGAAGCTGCTGCCAGCCTGCTCAATGCTGAGCGTCAGGTTGTCGCCCTTCAGCTCCACATCAACCGGCATGCGGCTGATGCGCTGCTGCGGCGCATCGAGGGCCGCGTAGAAGGTGCCGTTGGTGAGCGGCACGATGGTGATGGCAATGGTAATTTCGCCGCCAAGCAGCTTCAACGGCCCTTTCCACTGGCCACTGAGCGGGGCCGGGGTGGGCGGAGAACCGGCCGGGGCCGGGGCGATAAAGAGTAAATTAATGGATAAAAATAGGGCGCTTGATATAAATCGAATCATGGAATCAGACTAATATGGCAGTGATTATTGTGATAAATGAAGCTTTGGGAGCTGAAAAATACAACAAATGTTTCTTTTAGCCAAGTCGGTGCGCCCGGCATGGCGGTGCAACTGCTCCCTCAAAAGGATAGTGCCCAGTATCAACTAAAACCGGGCTGTAACCCACCCGCCTCCAGCTATACTTGCCAGTCTGCACTTTGGTAAAAGTTGACTCCCGACCATTGGTACCTGAGTTTCTCTGATAATGCCCCGTACCATGCGCGTAACCGCAGATTCAGCGAATGGGCTTTTCAGCAGTCAAATGACGGAATAAAAAAGCTGCTCCCTGATAAAGAGCAGCTTCCCCGGTAATGCGGTTGGCCCCAGGCACTATTGTGCGGCGCGGCGGGCGGCAATCTCAGCTTCGGCCGCGGCGGCCGCTTCGTCGCGCAGCTGCCAGGGAGTTTTGCGGCCCCCCAGGCGGGCGAGTACGAAGCCACCGATGGCGACCACTGTCGCCCCGATGAGGGCGGCCCAGCCCAGCTCGGGTACTTCGCGTAGGCGCGCCACCCACACCCACACCAGCGCCCAGGCCACTACCAGCGGAAACACCCGGTCGCGGAACACCCGGCTCATCAGCAGCCCGAGGCCCACGACGGCCGCTATCAGCCCGAGTGTGAGGGTTACCGAAGCCCCCTCGGCCGTTTGCCAGCCCAGTGCCCGAATGGCAATGGTGAAATTGATGACGGCGGCCACCGAAAGCCAACCCAGGAGCAGGGAGAATGGCACGCCCGCCAGCACCGGCGCAGCCTCGGCAAAAATGCGCCGCCGGGCGCGGCCGTAGGCCACCGCCGTCGCGGCCAGCACCAGCAGCATGATGCCCGCGCTCGGCACAATCAGCTCGTAGGCAAACGCGACAACCCAGCCACCCAGCCCCAGGCTGGCCAGCGTGAGGGGCTTGGCCAGAGCATCGGGTAGTGACAGCTGGCGCTGGCCCGGCAGCAGCTGCCAGCCCGCGTACAGCAGCAGGCTCAGAAAAATGACGCCCCAGATACTGAACGCGGTACCCGCCGGCGTCAGCAGCGTGGGATATTTGGCCGATACCACCGCCTGCGTTTGCCCGGCAAACGGGCGGACCACCGAATAAGCATTGACGGCAATAGCCCCCACGATGGCCAGGGCCGTGAGCCAGCGCCAGGCCAGGCCGGCGGCCGAATGACGGGGGGTGGCATAATGGTCGGGCGCAGTTGCAGTCAGGGGCATAGCAGGGTAGGATGGTCGGACGCTAATCTACGAATCAGTAAAAGACATGGATTTGAGGCCACCAGCTTGCCCGAAAGCGCCATTTATACGACTCGGCGAGTCCGACGGCGGCGTTGCCCGGGAGCATAAATGACCGATGCTACACAAGCTGTGTCTGGTTGCCGGGTTTCTGGGTTGATTCTTTCGAGCCGTTTTTCAGGACGATAACTAACCAGCAACCAGCAACCAGAAACTATGCGACCCAGCTGCTGCAAAAGTTGCCTACGGAACAGCAGTAACTGATTCGAGTGCAAGCTTACACTTTATCGGCCAGAAAACGCGCTGTGTGGTTGGTATCCTTCAGCTTCACCAAATCTTCGGGGGTGCCTTCGAAGAGCAGGTGGCCGCCGTTGAGGCCGCCTTCGGGGCCGAGGTCGATAATCCAGTCGGCGCACTTGATGATGTCGACGTTGTGCTCGATGATGAGCACCGAGTTGCCCTGCTCGATGAGGGCGTTGAGGGCACCGAGCAGCTTGGCAATGTCGTGGAAGTGCAGGCCGGTGCTGGGCTCGTCGAAGATGAACAGAATTTTATCGTGCTGAAGCGTAGCGCCTTTAGTGAGGAAGCTGGCCAGCTTCACGCGCTGGGCCTCACCGCCGCTCAGCGTGTTGGCCGACTGCCCGAGGCGGATGTAGCCCAGGCCCACATCTTCGAGCGGCTTGAGGCGCTCCACGATTTTGGGCTGGGGCCGGAAGAACTGCACGGCATCGGCCACGGTCATCTCCAGCACTTCATCAATGCTCTTGTCCTGGTATTTAATTTCCAGAATGTCCTGCTTGAACTTGTGGCCGCCGCAGCCCTCGCAGGTCAGGTAAATGTCGGCCATGAACTGCATCTCGATTTTCACCTGGCCTTCGCCCTGGCACACTTCGCAGCGTCCACCATCCACGTTGAACGAGAAGTGCGAAGGCTTGAGGCCGCGCGCCTTGGCCAGCGGCTGCTCCGAAAATAGCGTCCGGATGGCGTCGTAGGCCTTCACATAGGTGACGGGGTTGGAGCGCGACGACTTGCCAATGGGGTTCTGGTCGACGAACTCGACGTGCGACACCTGCCCGTTCACGCCCATCAGGCGGTCGAACTTGCCGGTACTTTCGCCCGCGCCGCCGCCCAGCATCTTCATCAGGGCCGGGGCCAGAATGCGCTTGATGAGCGTGGATTTGCCCGAGCCCGACACGCCCGTCACGACGGTCATCACGCCCAGCGGCAGCTTAACGCTCACGTTTTTCAGGTTGTTTTCTCGGGCGCCGGTCAGCTCCAGGGCGTTGCGCCAGGGACGGCGCACCTTGGGCACGGCCACTTCCATTTTGCCGCTCAGGTAGAGGCCGGTGTAAGTTTCGGTGTCCTGCAGCAGCTCGGCCATCGTGCCCTGAAACATGAGGTTGCCGCCGCCGCTGCCGGCTTCGGGGCCGATGTCAATAATCTGGTCGGCGGCTTCCATCATCTTCTCCTCGTGCTCCACCACCACCACGGTGTTGCCCAGCTGCTGCAACGAGCGCAGCACCCCAATCAGCTGCTCGGCATCCTTGGGGTGCAGGCCGATTGAGGGTTCATCCAGCACATACATCGAGCCCACCAGTGCCGAGCCCAGGGAGGTGGCCAGCGAGATGCGCTGGCTTTCGCCGCCGCTCAGCGTGTTGCTCAGGCGGTTGAGGGTGAGGTAGCCCAGGCCCACGCGGTTGAGGTAGCCGAGGCGGTTGGTGATTTCGGTGACGAGGCGCTCGGCTACTTTGGCGTCGTGCTCCTTCAGGCTCATGTTGGCGAAGAACTTGAGGGCTTCCGAGATGGGCAGCAGCACGATGTCGGCGATGTTTTTGTCGGCGATGCGCACGTATTGCGCATCCTTGCGCAGGCGGGTGCCGCGGCAGTCGGGGCAGGTGGTGCGGCCCCGGTAGCGGCTTTGTAGCACGCGGTACTGGATTTTGTGGGTCTGCTCGCTCACCCACTTGAAGTACTTGTCGAGCCCGTCGAAGTGCTTGTTGCCGGTCCAGAGCAGGCGCTGCTCGGCCACGCTCAGGTCGTTGTAGGGGCGGTGAATGGGGAAATCGAAGCGGATGCCGTTTTTCAGCAGCGGCTTCAGCCACTCGCCCTGCTTTTCGGTGCGCCAGGGGGCAATGGCGCCTTCGTACACGGTCAGGCTCTTGTCCGGAATCACGAGGTCCTCGTCGATGCCCAGCACCGAGCCGAAGCCCTCACAGGTCTGGCACGCACCGTAGGGGTTGTTGAAGGAGAAGAAGTTGACGCTGGGCTCCTCGAAGGTGAGCCCATCGAGCTCGAATTTGTCGGAAAAGGTTCTCGCTTCGGTGCTTGGTTCCTGGTTCTTGGTGCCCGGCTCACGAGCAACTGTTAACTGCTCACTGCTTACTGTTAACTGCACCACGCAGGTGCCGTGGCCCTCGAAAAACGCGGTTTGCACCGAGTCAGACAGGCGGAAAAGCAGGTCCTCATCATCGGGGCGCAGCACGGCGCGGTCAACCATGATGTGGACTTCGCCTTTCACCTCGGGTTGGCCTTCGCCTATCAGGTCCTCAATCTGGGCGGTTTCGCCGTTCACCACCACGCGGCTGTAGCCTTTTTGCAGCAGCAAATCCAGCTC
>JALYUI010000676.1 GCA_030853845.1 Bacteroidota bacterium
TTTTTGGGCGGTACTACTTCCGGCCCACGGCCCCGGCCGGGTTCTACGGCCAGCTTCAGGCGGGCGCTTTCCGGCATCACGGGCAGATATTCTCCTTTCATCCCGACCCGCAGCTGGGGCTGAGCACCAGCTACTCCAGCACAACCGTTTCCGGGGCCGGCCCCGGCCTGGGGCTGGGCTACCAGTGGCTACCTGGAACCCGCAAGCGGCTGGTAGTGGATGCCATGGTTGGCCTGAAGCTTTACCTGCAAACATCGCAGGGCTTTTGCGACTGCGGCTACGAGGGCGACTGGTACGAATACGGCCCCGGCAGCCTGTTCAACGGCCGCCTCGGGATAGGCTACGCCTTTTAGGCCCGGGCTACTTGATATCCAGCACGTATGGCAGCCGGGCCTGCACGCCGCGCATCTGGAGTAGCTGCTGATACTGGGCGTAGGCCGGGTAGAGCGGCCCCAGCTCGGCTTTGATGGCGCGCACCTGGGCTTCGTCGTCGCCGCCGCCGAAGCGGGCCAGCAGGGTTTCCAGCGCCGAGTGCTGGCGGGGCAGCCGCTGCACGCGGTAGTCGTCGGCCTTGAGGTGGGCGCGGGCGGCGGCAATGTTCAGCGCATCCTGGTAGTCGCCGAGCACGTCGACCAGGCCGTTGCCTTTGGCCTCGAGGCCACTCCAGACGCGGCCCGAGGCAATGCGGCGCAGGCGCTCGACGGGCATGTGGCGGCCCAGGGCAGCCTTGCTGGTGAAGTCAGCGTAAATATTGTTGACCTCACCCTGCAACACCTTCTTCTCGAAATCCGACAGCGGGCGGGTGATGGTGGGCAGGTCGGAGAACTTGCCGGTGGTCACGCGGTCGACGGTGATGCCGAGCTTGTCGGCCAGCAGGGGCTGGATATTGGGCAGCACGCCAAATACGCCGATGGAGCCGGTGATGGTGTTGGGGTGGGCTACGATGGTATCGCAGGCCATGGCGATGTAGTAGCCGCCCGAGGCCGCCACGTCGCTCATGCTGGCAATAATGGGCTTCACCTTTTTGGTGAGCAGCACTTCGCGGTAGATGATGTCGGAAGCCAGCGACGAGCCGCCGGGCGAGTTAATGCGCAGCACCACGGCCTTCACCTTGTCGTCGAGCCGGGCCTTGCGGATGGCTTCGGCGAATTTGGTGCTGCCGATGTTGTCGTCGGAGCCCTTGCCGGTCACGATGTCGCCCTCGGCGTAAATCACGGCGATGCGGTTGCCGCTGGTGCTACCCTCCTTTTCGTCGGATTTGTCGTCGGCGTAGTCGTCCAGGCTCACCAGGTGAGGGTTTTTATCGTTGGCCAGGCCCAGCTTGCCGCGCATGTAGTCCTGCACCTCATCGAAGTAGCCGAGCTTGGTTACCATGTCGAGGCGCAGGGCATCGGGGGCGTTGTGCACCAGCATCGAGTCGGAAATTACCTTGAGGCGGGCCGGGGCAATGCCACGAGACTTGGCCACCTGGCCAATCATATAGCCGTTGATGGAGTTCAGAAACGACACGGTCTGGAAGCGGGCCGAGTCGGAGAAATTCTCGCGGAAAAACGGCTCCACGGCGCTTTTGAACGAGCCCACCCGGAAGATGTAGGGCTCGATGCCAGCCTTGGCAAACAGGCGCTTGTAAAACATCACCTCCGAGCTCAGGCCGTTGAATTCGAGGGTGCCCTGCGGGTGCAGGTAAATCTCGTCGGCGATGGAAGACAGGTAGAAGCTCTTTTCGGAGCACACCTCGTGGTAGGCCACCACGAACTTGCCCGATTTCTTGAAGTCGAGCAGCGCGTCGCGCACTTCCTCCAGCGAGGCCATGCCGCCCTGCACGAATTCGAGATTGAGCAGAATGCCCTTGATGTCGCCGTCGCCCTTGGCCCGGTGGATGGATTCCTTCAACTCGACCAGCCCGGTGGAGCCCTTATTGCCGCCGAAGCCGCCAAAAGCCCCGTCGCGGCCGCGCTCGGCCAGCGGCTCATTCAGCTTGAGCTCCAGCACTGAGTTGGAACCCGCCTCCTTGTGGTCGCCGGCACTGCTGGCGGCACCAATGATGCCGGCCAGAATCAGAAAGCCGATAAAACTAAACGCAACCAGCCCCACCAGAGTAGCCAGCACGAATTTGAAAAATTGACGCATAAATGCAGAAAGTAAAATGTGGAGTAAATGTATGCCGGTGCCGACGAAAGACGTTTCACCATCTCCGATATTCATCGCCGCAATGCCGGGTGCATTACTTCAGCCGAGAGGAGCTGACTTCGGTTGGCGATTGCTTAGCCTGGCAGCAAGCATCAAACACTAGTGATTCGGCCAGATTGCCAGAAAGAACAATGTAGAGCTAAGTATATTTCAACTGCGTAAATTTACCTAAGCCAACGACTGGGGCCCAGCACCAAAGTGCCCATGCAGTCAGGCCTTGACTTGACGTATTTTTTATGCGAATGAAGTATTTTCTACTGGCAGCGGCGCTCCTGCTGGACGGACCGACGGCCTGGGCGACGACATACTACCTTGCCGCCAACGGCGACGACATGCGCAGCCCGACGCAAGCCCAGAGCCCAACCTCTCCCTGGCAAAGCCTCGCCCGGCTCAATACGGCTATGCCCTTGCTGCAACCCGGCGACCACGTTCTTTTTCATCGCGGCGACGTCTTTGGCGGGCAACTCACCATCACGCGCTCTGGGGCCAGTGGGGCGCCGCTCACGTTTGGGGCCTATGGCGCGGCTACCGACCCAGCCCCGGTGTTCAGCGGCAGTGTGCCCCTGAGCGGCTGGGTGAGCGCCGGGCCCAACCTGTGGGAAGCGCCCTGCACCGGCGCGTCCACCGTGACAGGCCTCTACACCGTGGGCGGGCGCGCCCTGCCGCTGGGCCGCTATCCCAATCCAAGCGCCACCAACAAAGGCTACCTCACCATAGCGGCCCACACCGGCAACACTGGCCTGACGGCCCCGCAGCTCAGCGGCAGCTGGACGGGGGCCACGGCCGTGGTGCGCAGCATCCGCTGGGTGCTCGACCGGGCGCCCGTTACAGGTCAGAACGGCACCACACTCACGCTCGGGCCCTTTGAAAACCCTTATTATACCAGTGGCGGCCTGCCCGACGGCTGGGGCTTTTTCCTACAGAATCACCCGGCCACGCTCGACCAGAACGGAGAATGGTACTACTACCCGGCTCGAAACGTGCTGCGCGTGTACGCGCCAAGCCCCCCTGCCAACGGCGCCCTGGAAGCCACTACGGGAGCTCCCGCGGGCGTGGTCATCCGCAATCAGCAGTACCTCACGATTGAAGACCTGACCATCGCGCACACGCCCCGCATTGCCCTGGAGGGGGTAAATGTATCGCACCTGCTGGTGCGCGGGGTGCAGGTGCTGGGCACCGACGAAAACGGGGTGCTGCTGAGCGGCAGCGGCACCGACGTGTTGTTTGAGAACAACCTGATTCGGAACGTGAACAACAACGCCGTGAACGTGGGCGGCTATACCGATTTTACTTTTCGCAACAACACCCTGCGTAACAGCGGGGTGGTGGCGGGCCGGGGCCTGGGTGGCGACGGCCAATATTATACCTTCAACTTGTCCGACGCCGACCGGGCCACACTTGAAAACAATACGCTCGACAGTTGCGGCTACGTGGGCCTGGCTTATTTCCGGGTCAGCAACATCAGCATCGCCCGCAACGTGGTGAGCAACTTCTGCCTGGTGAAAGACGACGGCGGTGGCATTTACACCTACAACGGCGGCACTCCCCTCCAATACGTTAACGCCCGCATCACGAACAACATTGTGCTCAACGGTGTGGGGGCGCCCGAAGGGACCAACGACCCGGCCACGGTGCCCGCCTTCGGTATTTACCTCGACGACTGCACCCGCAACACCACCGTGCTGGACAACACCGTAGCGGAGTGCAGTAGCGGCGGCATTTTCCTGCACGGCAACAGCAACGTGACGGCCAGCGGCAACACCTCGTTCAACAACGGCAGCCAGTTGGTAATTGCCGGGGCCGGGGCCTGCGGCAGCGCGGGCCTCACGGTGCAAAACAACGTGCTGGTGAGCACGAAGCCCGGTGCCCTGGTGGCCGATTACCACGTTCCGCCCGCCGACTTGTCCCAGCTTGGTATCCTTAGCGGCAACTACTACGCCGAGCCGTTCAGCGACGTGCTGCACATCCGGTACGAGTACCAGAATTACCTGCTGAGCGAATGGCAGGCCCTAGCGAGCCAGGACGCTGGCTCGGCCGACGGTCCGGTGCAGTATCGGCTCCATCGGGCGCAAAGCTTCATCGGCACTGAGCGCTTGACCAACGGCAACTTCACCACCGGCATCAACGATTGGGGCGCGTGGGCGTCGTCGGGTAGCCGCCCCATTGCCTGGGATAATGCCAACGCCCTGGGCAGCGGCGGCAGCCTGCGTCTGGCCTCCCCCACGCCCTCGCCCACCGGCGCGGGCGCAGTACTCACCCAAAGCTTCATGGGGCCGGTGGTGCAAGGGCACAGCTATCTGGTGCGCTTCAGCGCCCGTTGCGCGGCCGGAGCCAAGCTGCTGGAAGTGTACTTGGAGCAGAGTACGCCCCCGTTTGCCGACCTTTCGCCCACCCGCCGGTTGGTGGTGCTGGACCCTACCGCGCAGGCCTACGAGGTCGCTCTCACGTCCACGGGCAACGACACCAATGCCCTGGTTACGTGGCAGGGCATCGAAGACAACCGCGCCGTCTGGCTTGACAACGTGACGGTGCGCGAAGCCACGCTCACACCCGCCAGCGTGGCCGACTCAGTCCGCTTTGAATACAACGCCGCACCGACCCCGCGCACCGTAGCGCTGCCCGCCGGGACTCGCTACCTAGACGTGCGCAACGCCGCTTACAGTGGCAGCCTGATGCTGGCTCCCTATGCTTCAGTGGTGTTGTTTCGGGTGAATGCCACGGCTCCGCTGGCCACCCACCCAGTCGCCGCGCCAGCCGTGGGTCTCTGGCCCAATCCTGCCATGGGCACCACCATGCTTGACCTGCAGGCATTGCCCGCTGGTGCCTACCAAGTGACGCTTTTCGACGCAACCGGGCAGGCGGTGCGCCGGCTCACCCTGGCGGGCGGCCAAGTGCATCTGCTCAACCTTACGGGCCTGTCGACGGGCGTATACCTGCTCCGTTGCGAAGGCCAACGCGCGGGGCTCCGCTTTTCCCTAAGGCTGGCGAAAGAATAGCGGCCGAGTCCGGGACCGTAGCCTCAGTACCCATACTTTTCACCCCACCAGCCGCGCAGCCGCTCCTGCAGCTTGGCTTCGCTGGCATTGCGGCCGGGCTCGTAGAAGCGGGTGCCGCTCAGGGCCTCGGGCAGAAACTCCTGCTCTTCGAAGTTGCCTTCGCCGTTGTGCGAGTAGGCGTACTCCTGGCCGTAGCCGAGCTGCTTCAGCAGGCGGGTGGGGGCATTGCGCAGGGGCACCGGCACGGGGTGCACCCCGTTGGCCTTCACTTCGGCCTGCGCCGCCCGAATGGCCAGGTAAGCGGCGTTGCTCTTCACCGAAGTAGCCAGGTAGATAACCGTTTGCGAGAGTATCAGGTCCGACTCGGGCAGGCCGATGACGGTGCAGGCCGTGAAGCAGCTGGTGGCCAGCATCAGGGCATTGGGGTTGGCGTTGCCGATGTCTTCAGACGCCAAAATGAGCAGGCGGCGGGCGATAAACTTCACGTCTTCGCCGCCTTCGAGCATCACGGCCAGATAGTAGAGTGCCGCGTTGGGGTCGGAGCCGCGAATGCTTTTGATAAAGGCCGAAATCACATCGTAGTGCATCTCGCCGCCCTTGTCGTAGCGCGCCAGCGGGCGCTGGGCCACCTGCTGCACCACCGCATCGGTGATTTCGATAACACCCTTTTTATTGGGTGGCGTGCTCTGCACCACAATTTCGAGCAGGTTGAGCAGCTTGCGGGCGTCGCCGCCGCTCAGGGCCAGCAGGGCGTGGTCCTCCTTCAGCACCACCTTTTTCTGCTGGAGCGCGGCGTCTTCGGTCAGGGCTTTCTGCACCAGCCCGCGCAGGGTATCCGCGCCCAGGGCCTCCAGCACATACACCTGACAGCGCGAAAGCAGCGCCGGAATGACTTCGAACGAAGGGTTTTCCGTCGTGGCCCCAATCAGGGTGATGGTACCGTGCTCCACCGCACCCAGCAGGGCATCCTGCTGCGCCTTGCTGAAGCGGTGAATCTCATCAATGAAGAGCACCGTGCCGCGCTGCCGCTTCGCTTTTTCAATCACGTCGCGCACGTCCTTCACGCCGGCATTAATGGCGGAGAGCGCCGCGAAGGGCTGTTTCAGCTCGGCGGCCAGCAGGTGGGCCAGGGTGGTTTTGCCTACGCCGGGCGGCCCCCACAGAATGAGGCTGGGCAGCCGGCCTGAGTTGAGGTAGCGGCGCAGCACGCCATTGTCGCCCACCAGGTGCTGCTGGCCGGCGTAGTCGGCCAGGTGGCGGGGGCGCTGGCGCTCGGCCAGTGGGGCATCGGGGCCAGGGCCGGGCGGCGGGGTGAACGTGGCGGGCGGGTCGTCGGGGAAGAGGGAGGCCATAAGCTGGTTTTGCGCAAAGTTCGGGCAGCGCCGTGGTCCGGCCACCGAAAATTCACTGGCCTGCGGATAACAACCGGATTTGGGGGTTTCTCATTTCCCCGGCCTTCGTACAGCCCGCAACCGGCCCATTTCCGCGCTTCGCCGGTCGCAAAAGCTCAACCATCCAGGCAAGCTAAAAACCCAGGTTTATCCAGCTGCGAACTACGGCGGGAGAATCTTTCAGCATCAAAAGCGGCTTTTGGTGAGTTTTGGGCAGTCAGGCTTTTCCAAATGGGTTTGCTCTGACGCCTTGTTACGTGCGCCAGTACCTTTGGCAGATGCGTGCTTTTTTGCGGCGTTTCCTCACCGCTCCCCCCTTTGATTTCTATCAGCTCGGGCTAATTGTAGCGCTTTTGGGGCTGCTGGCCTGGAACGTGGGCACACCGGTGCTGCACGTGTGGGATGAAGCGCGCCTGGCCGTGAACGCCGCCGAAATGCTGCGCAGCGGCGACTGGCTGGTGGTCCGCTACGCCGGGCAGCCCGACCTGTGGAACACCAAGCCGCCGCTGCTAATCTGGCTGCAGGCGGGCAGCCTACAGGTACTGGGCTACAGCATGTGGGCCTTTCGGCTGCCTTCGGTGCTAGCGGCGCTGGGCACTGCTTGGCTGCTCTACCGCTTTGGGCGCTACACGCTGAGCAGCCGGTTCGTGGGCAGCTTTGCGGCCCTCATTCTGGCCAGCAGCCCGGGCTTCAATGGCACGCACGTGGCCCGCTTCGGCGATTATGACGCCCTGCTCTGCCTGGCACTCACGGCCGCCGCCCTGAGCTGGTACCGGTACGCGCAGCAGCGGCAGGCCCAACAGCTCTGGCTGGGGGCCGGGTGGTTCGCCCTGGCCCTGCTTACCAAATCGGCGGCCGCCCTGCTGCTGCTGCCTTGCCTGGCCGGGGGCCTGCTGGTGCAGCCGGCCGGGCGCTGGGTGTTCGGGCAGTGGCGCACGTACGGGGCTATTGCCCTGGCGTTCGGGCCGCTCGTTTTATTCTACGGCCTGCGTGAAGCGTCTGCCCCCGGCTACCTGGCCGCTACCTGGTTCAATGACTGGTACGGCCGGCTCAGCCAGCGTATCGTGACGGTGAACTATCCGTGGTGGATTTATTTCCAGCGGTTGCTTTTCCCAGGGCTGCTGACCTGGGTTTTAGTGCTGCCGGCGGGTATTTTGGTGGGTATCAGGGCTTCATCAGGGGCAACGGCAAAGCACCGTTTCGCCCGCTTTGCCAGCGTGTACAGCCTCCTGTTTTTAGGGCTGGTTTCGGTGGCGCGCACCCGGCTCCCGTGGTACAGTGCGCCCGTCTACCCAATGGGGGCGCTCCTGTGCGCCCTCGGGCTGGAGCAGCTTGCGCAGCATGCGCGCCGCACCTGGCACTGGCCCCGTCCCGTTGTGGCAGGCCTGCTCGCGCTGGCCGTAGCGGGGCCGGCCGCCCTGCTCCTGCACCACGAATGGGGCCGGTGGGAGGCGGAAAAAACCGATTCCCAACTGCGCTACGGTTACCTGCTGCCCCAGGTGCTGGCCGCTCGGCCCGGGCTCCGCGCGCTCACCATTATTCTGCGGGAAAACGAGTACGATGCCCCGTTGCTTTTTTACGCCGCCGCCCTTCACGAGCAAGGTATTCAGCCGGTTATCGTCAAAGCCACGGCCGGCACGCTGCCGCCTTTGCAACCCGGCCGGCAGGTGCTAATCTGTGATGAGCCGCTGCAACGCTACGTACTTCAGCATTATGAAACCCGGCCGCTAGCCGCCATTCCGCCTAGTCTATTCATCACCATTCTGGGCCGCAAATAAGCAACATCGCGGCGGCAGCCGAACTTTGCCTACGCCGGCCTTCGGCTGTGGGGCGCGTTTCAGAACGTTCGGCCCCGAAACGGGTTCTGATGCCGCGAAACGTGAGTAGTCCGGCTTGCGCTATTCCTTCTGCTTATGTCCAGTCAATTCCGCATCCACGCGGCCCTTTTCGTCGTCGCCGTTATCTACGCGGCCAACTACTCGCTGTCGAAAGACGTGATGCCCGTGTACATGACGCCGTTTGGCATCGTTACGCTGCGGGTGCTGGGCGCGTCGAGCTTCTTTGCGCTCATCAAATACTTCGTGGCCCCGCGGGACAAAATCATCGGCTGGGCCGATAACCGGCGGTCTATTATCTGCGGCGTATGTGGCATCGGGGTCAACCAGCTGCTGTTTTTTTCGGGGCTGAACCTGACTTCGCCCATCAGCGCCTCGCTGCTGCAAACCATCGCGCCCATTGTGGTCGTCATTGCTTCCGCCATTTTGCTGAGTGAGAAAATTACGCTGCCGCGCGTGCTGGGCATTGCCGTGGGGGCTGCCGGGGCCGCCTCGCTCATCCTCAGTCGCAACGCGCAGGCGGCCATCTACCCGCACGCCACGCTGGGCAACCTATTCATTCTGGCCAACGCCACGGTATTTGGCCTCTACCTGGTGCTGGTGCAGCCACTGATGCGCAAGTACCACGCTTTCACGGTGCTGGCGCGGGTGTTTCTGGTGGGGGCCATCATCGCGGTGCCCTTCGGCTGGCGCGAGGCCCTGCACGCCGACTACGCCCACTTCCCCCTGAAAATCTGGTTGGAAATCGGCTACATGGTGGTGTTCCTCACCATCATCGCCTACCTGCTCAATAACTGGGCGCTGAAGTACGCCTCCC
The DNA here is from genome assembly GCA_030853845.1 of Bacteroidota bacterium. GTDB lineage: Bacteria > Bacteroidota > Bacteroidia > Cytophagales > Hymenobacteraceae > Hymenobacter. The sequence goes on from JALYUI010000676.1 coordinate 9,230, forward strand.
CCGCCCTGCTCGGCGTGTACATCTACCTGCAGCCGGTGCTGGCCGTGCTCATTGCCGTGGCCCTGGGCAAAGACCACCTCACCTGGGGCAAGGCCGGGCAGGCGGCGCTCATTTTCCTGGGCGTGTGGCTGGTAAGCCAGAAACCCAAAGCCGCCGCCGCGCCGCCCGTGATGCTGGAGCCAGTGCAGGATTGAGACCCAGAAACCTAAGCCGCAAGCTAATTTTAAGGGTACTATGCGTCCTTCACTTTTTACTGCCATTCTGTTTCTGCTGCTCTCCCACCTGAGCCACGGCCAAACGACACCATTATCCGCTGACTCGGCGCGGCTTCATAAGTACACTTACGTGGAAACAATGCCCGTTTTTCCAGGTGGAAAACCAGGCGAAACCGGCGTAGAAGCTCAAAAACGAATTATTCGGTTTTTGCAGGATAGCCTGCGGGTGCTACCCGCCCTGGCTCGCGACGGCGTGGCTGGCCGGGTATCATTCGCATTCATCGTCAATGTCCAGGGCCGTACCGAGAACATCCGGCTGGTTGAAACGCTGCGGGCCGATGCCGACGCTGAAGTGCTGCGCAATGCCCATCGGCTCGACCGGATTCAGTGGCAACCCGGCACCCAAAACGGCCGGCCGGTGAGTGTGTCCTTCACAGTTCCCATTTCCTTCAACCGCCCAGTCCAGTCGGCAAAGGCCGATTCGCTGGATGGTCCCACCTATCGCAAGCGGGCTTTTCCTCTCCGGACCTGGGGCACCGACCGGCGCGCCTTTCCGGCAGGAGAAGGCATCGTATACGGCAGTTGCATTCAGCGCCTGGGCTTCGAAAGCGGCGGGCTGGGGCAATATGTCCGGCTGGTGAATCTGAGTACGGGTAAGCCCGTCACACTCGAAGTGAAACCACCCATGCGCAGCCGCAAACAGCATACCTTTTGCTACGCCCTGCCGCCAGGCCGCTATGCGCTTTATCAGTACGAATATTCCGTCAGCAAGTGGTATGGTGCCGAAATCCATGATGAAAACCTGCGCAAGCCTGCGCGAGCTGCTGCTACAACGAGCCTGAACGGAACCCGCTTTCGGTTCACCGTGGCCCCAGGCAAGCTGCACTACCTCGGCACCTGGAATCTGGAGAAGGAAAATGCGCCGGTTTTTCACAATGACAAAGCCGCCCTCGACGCGCAGCTGACCCCCTTGTTCAAGATTCTGGACTTCACCCAGGCCCTAGTTGCTGTGCCGCAGTAGCCGAGCACACGCAGCAGCGCGGCTGACTGGTCGGAAGTCAGTTCCTGGTTGGCCGCCACCTCGCCCTGCATCTGCACCAGCCGCTTAAGGTCCTCCAATTGGCGGGCGCTTTCGAGT
>JALYUI010000270.1 GCA_030853845.1 Bacteroidota bacterium
AAGTAGCGCGGTTCTGTCATGCTGAAAAGAAGGTCATGCTGAACGCAGTGAAGCATCTCGCGTGGGGTAGTAATCCAATCGATTGAGTCGCTACCACACGCGAGATGCTTCGCTGCGCTCTGCATGACGTGCTTTTATCAACTTCGCTACTTCTTCAGCACCAGGTACCCGTAGGCGGGCAGCGCCACTGAGGTGCCCACCGACACGGCGGTGCCGGTGAGGGTGTTGGTCCAGGTGGAGTTGGCGAGGGCGGCGGGCACGGCGTAGGTGGTGGGGGTATTGCGCACGTTGGCCAGCACGAATGCCTGGGCGGTGCCGACGGTTTTGGTGAAGGCGCACACGTCGTAGGAGCTGTAGGCGGTGGGCGTGCCGATGCGCAGGGCCGGGCTGGCGGCGCGGGCGGCCATTAGCTGGCGGTAGGCCAGCGTCACGGCCCGGTTGGCATTCCAGTTCACTTTCACTGAGGTGAAGGGAAAAGGAATGGCCGTGCGCATCCCGGCCTCCTGGCCATTGTAGATAAAGGGCACCCCCTTGTAGAGTGCGGCGATGACGAAGGCCGACATGGCACCCGCATCGCCGCCAAACAGAGTGACGGGCGTGCCGTCGGAGCCGTTCACGTCGTGGTTGGTGGTGTAGCGCACCACTTGCTGGGTGCCGGTGGCCCCGGCGTATTCGCTGGTGTTCAGGGCATCGAAGGTGGTCGCGCCGTTGTTGTTGCGGAATACCTGGTAGATGCCGCCGTAGAAGCCGAAGCCGAAGTTGTAGTCGAAGCCCGAGGTGAAGTTGGCGGCGCGGCTGCCCTCGGCCAGCAGCAGCAGCTTGTGGGTGCGCACGCTGCGCAGCGTGTCGGTGGCCTGCCGCCAGAAGTCGGCGGGCTGGAAATCGGCGTAGTCGCAGCGGAAGCCGTCGACGTTGGCCGTGAACACCCACGACTTCATGGCCGCAATCAGTTCCAGGCGCATGGCGGCGTTGTTGAAATCGAGCTGGGCCACGTCGTTGTAGGTATTGCCGCCGTTGGACACCGGGATAATCGCGCCGGCCGCGTTGTGCACGTACCAGTCGGGGTGGGTGGTAATCCAGGCGTTGTCCCAGCTGGTGTGGTTGGCTACCCAGTCGAGCATCACGCTCAGGCCGCGCTGGTGGGCGGCATCCACCAGCGTGCGCAGGTCGGCGAGGGTGCCGAACTCGGCGTTCACGGCGCGGTAGTCCTGCACGGCGTAGGGCGAGTTGTAGGCGGGATGGGTGCCGGTGGCCTGCCCGACGGGGTAAATGGGCATCAGGTACACCACGTTCGCACCCACGGCCTTAATGGAATCGAGCCGGGCCGTGACGCCCGCGAAATTGCCGCCGGCGCTGAAGGCGCGCATGTTCACCTGGTAAATCACGGCGTCCTCGCGGTTGGGTACGCCGGCGAAGGGCGTGCCGTACTGCGGCGGCGTGGTGGTGGTGGGCGTGGGCGGGATGATGATGGGCGCGGGCGGGGTCGGCTCGGTTTTTTGGCAGCCCGCCAGCAGGCCGAGCGATAGGGCCAGCACCAGGCCGGCTTTCAGTTTGAGTTTACGTAAGGGCATCGGGATGGCTATAAAGAATAATCGCAAAGAGTATTGAGGAAATGTCGTAAAATCCAGCCGCAGTAGGGTGCGGGGTCGCACCCTACTGCGGTTTGAAGCTGATGGCCGCGCCGCCGCCGGGGGCCAATAGCAGCTTCAGTTTCGATTTGCTGGTGACTATTTGCTTCGTGATACGGTAGGCGGTGGGGTTTTTATCCCAGCTCGCGCCGGGGCCGTCGGCGTAAATAATGGCCTCGTAACGCTGGCCGGGGGTTAAAAAGTCCAGCTTGAGGGGTTGCTGGCGCGCATTTTCGTCGGTGATGGCACCCAGATACCACTCGTCGCGGCCTTTGGCTTTGCGCACGGTGGTGAGGTAGTCGCCGGGCTCGGCGGCCAGCACGCGGGTGTCGTCCCAGTCCACGGGCACGTCTTCGATGAACCGGAAGGCGTCGAGGTGCTGGTTGTAGTTCTCGGGCAGGTCGGCGGCCATTTGCAGGGGCGAGTACAGCGTTACGTACAGGGCCAGCTGCTTGCAGAGCGTGGTGTGCACCTGTCGGCTGGGCACCGATTTGGAGAAGCCCTGGATTTTGAAGATGCCGGGCGTGTAGTCCATCGGCCCGCCCATGAGGCGGGTGAAGGGCAGGATAGTTTCGTGCTCGGGCGGGTTGCCTTCGCTGAAAGCGTTGAACTCGTTGCCCCGGGCGGCCTCGCAGGCCAGCCAGTTGGGGTAGGTGCGGTGCAGGCCGGTGGGGCGCACGGGCTCGTGCATGTCGACCATGAGGTGGTAGTCGGCGGTTTTCTGGGCGGTGCGCACGTAGTGGTTCACCATCCACTGGCCATCGTGGTGCTCGCCGCGCGGGATGATGCGGCCCACGTAGCCGGTTTTGACGGCGGTGTAGCCGTGGGCGTTCATGAAGCGGTAGGCGGCATCCTGGCGGCGCTCGTAATTGGTGGCCGCGCCGCTGGTTTCGTGGTGCATGATGATGTTGACGCCCCGGGCGGCGGCGTAGCGCTGCAAGTCGTCCACGGCGAAATCGGGGTAGGGCGTCACGAAGTCGAACACCTCCTCCTTCCAGTTGTTGGCCCAGTCTTCCCAGCCCACGTTCCAGCCTTCCACCAGCACGCCGGGAATGTGGTGCGCGGCGGCAAAGTCGATGTATTCCTTGACGTGGGCGGTGTTGGCCATGTGGCGGCCGTTGGGCTTGAGCTTGGTCCAGTCGGTGCCGGCCAGCTTGATGTTGAAGGTGTCGGCGTAGTTCCAGCTGCCGCGCCCAATCTGCATCTCCCACCACACGCCCACGAATTTCTGGGGCTTAATCCAGCTCGGGTCAGCAATCTTGCTGGGCTCGTTCAGGTTCAGAATCAGCTTGCTGGCCAGCACCTCGGGCGCTTTATCGCTCACCACGATGGTGCGCCAGGGCGTGTGCTCGGGGGCCTGCAAATAGGCCTTCGCGCCGGTGCCGGTGGCATCGGGCACCAGCTGGCTGGTGAGGGTGAAGGTGGCGGGGTCCACGTTCAGAAACATGGCCGGGTAGTTCACCAGGGCAGCCTCGTGGATGTTGACGTACAGGCCGTCGTCCGATTTCAGCATCAGCGGCGTCTGGATGCGGTGGGCCGGAAACGCCCCCTGAATGGGCCGAATGGGCGTGGTGTTCACCGCGCTCAGGCGGCTGGTGGTGTAGGCGTACTCGTTCGAGTCGTAGTCGCCCGGAATCCAGAAGGCCTTGTGGTCGGCGGGCAGGCGGAACTCGGTGAATTCGTCCTGCACCACGAAGTATTGCAGCCCGGCCTGGCGCGGAAACTCGTAGCGAAAGCCCACGCCATCGGCGAAAACGCGAAACACCACGTCGAGCCGGCGGCCGTCGGTGGCCGGCTGGCGCAGGTGCACCGTGAGCTGCTGGTAGTGGTTGCGGATATTTTTCACCTCGCCCCACACCGGCTGCCAGGTTTCGTCCACGGCGGTGGTTTCGCTGCCCAGCAGCACCAGCGGGCCATCGAAGCCTTTGCCATCGGCGAAGGCCACCCCCAGCCGCGAGGGTTGCACCACGGTTTTCGGGCCGAAGGCCACGGCGTAGGTCGGGCGGCCGTCGGCCCCCAGCGCTACCGTCAGGCTGACTTTTTCGAGGCGGGCGGTGAGCGGCGCGGCAGGTTGCGCCGGGGCGCGGTAGCCGGCCGTGAGCGCCAGACAAGCCAGCAGAAATTTTCTCATCATGCGGTCATTCAACATCCGGCCCCGACTCCGGGGAGGGGTTCGAGGGCTATTTCTTCAAAATTAAGTATTGATACGGCTGCAAAGTCAGCCCAATCAACGCGGCGGGCCGGCCATCGAAGGCATCGCGCCAGCCGGCTGCGCGCACGGTGGCCGGCAGCGCGAAGTTTACGGCGGCATTGCGCAGGTTGGCCAGCACTAGCACCTGCTCGCGGCCCTCGGTCCGGACGAAGGCGCACACGTCGTCGGTGCTGTAAGAGGCTAGCGCGCCATAGCGCAGGGCGCGGCTGCTGTTGCGGAATTTCAGCAGGCGCTTATACTCGGCGGTCAGGGCCGGGTTGGGGGTCCAGGCAATGGGTTTGCGCGGCCCCATGAAGGGCACCCGCTCGGCGTAGCCTATTTCCTGGCCGTTGTAAACCAGGGGCACGGCGCGCATGTAGGCGGCGACTACGAAGGCGGCCATCGCGCCCCGCTGGCCCCCAAACAGCTGCTGCGGGGTGCCGTCCCAGGCGTTGATGTCGTGGTTGGAAGTGTAACGCACCATGCGGCTCGTGGGCGCGGCGTTGCGGTAGTTGGCGGTATTCACCGAGTCGATAAGCTTGACACTCCTACCCTTGGCGAAGATGTCACCTTTCATTACGTTCATAAAGCCGAAGTCGTAGCAGAGGTCGAAGCCGCCGGCCAGGTAGTATTTCTTCTTGTCGCCTTCGGCCAGCAGCAGCAGCTTGTGCTTCGGGATGGCGCGCAGGTTGGCCAGGGCTTCGGTGAAGAATTCCTGGGTCGGACCGTCGGCGTAGTCAAAACGGTAGCCGTCGATGTTGGCCGCGAATATCCAGTAGCGCAGGGCCTGAATCATGGCCGCGTGCACTTCGGGCCGCGCCCAGTTGAGTTGGGCAATGTCTTTCCACTCAGGAATCGGGTTCACGATGTTGCCGGCGTCGTCGTGCACGTACCAGTCGGGGTGCTGGCTCACCCAGGCGTGGTCGAAGCTGGTGTGGTTGCCCACCCAGTCCAGCATCACGGCCAGGCCGCGGGCGTGGGCACCGTCCACGAGGGCGCGCAGGTCTTTCAGCGTACCAAATTCCGGGTTCACGGCCGTGTAGTCCCGCACGGCAAAGGGCGAATCGACGCCCCGCAGCTGGCCGATGGGGAAAATGGGCATCAGGTACACCACGTTCACCCCCAGCGCCTTAATGGAATCTAGCCGGGCCGTGACGGCCCGAAAGTTTCCCTCCGCGCTAAAGCCCCGCATGTTGACCTGGTAGATGGTGGCATCGGCCGCGTCGGGTACGCCGGCGAAGGGCCGGCCGTAGGGCGCGGGGTCCTGGTAGGCGGCCTGGCCGGCCGCGCCCTGCCCCCGGCAGGGGCTGGCCAACGCCAGGCTGCCGAGCAGGATTACGAGCGAATAACGGGGCACATATTTCATCAAGCAAGCGAATAAATCAGCCGGACGGCGCGGGTGGCCGTCCGGCTGGGGGTATCAGGCAGGCGCTATTCAACCACCACCTTGCGGGTGTAAGTGGTGCCGTCGGCGGTGGCTTGCAGCAGGTAGAGGCCGGTGGCGAGGCCGGTTATATCGAGGCCGGTTTGGGTGCCGCGCACGGCGGCTTCGCGCTCAATCACCACCCGGCCCTGCCCGTCGAGCAGGCGCAGATGCGCCGTGGGGGCCGCCGTGGGCAGCAGCAGCGTGAGCGTGCCGTGGCTGATGGGGTTCGGGAACACCGTGAGCGCGGCTTTGGCCTGGGCGCTGCCGGTGGCCAGCGGCCGGCCGGCCAGGGCCTGGAAGGTCCAGTGGCCGCTGTAGTAGGTGGCGTCCACGGCCCAGCACTGGGCGCTGCCGGTCTGGTTTTCCACGTTCACGTAAGTGCCCTTCCACACGTTGCGGATGCGGGTGTAGCCGGCGTAGGGCTCCAGCACCCACTGGCCGCTGGTGAAGTAGTCGGGCACGGTGGTGCTTTCCACGGAGCTGAGCTGGTTCTCCACGTTCATGTAGCGGCCGGTACCCAGGTTCTTGATGCGCTGGTTGCCGTTGAAGCTTTCCAGCACCCACTGGTAGGCGGGGCCGGCGGGCGCGGCGGCGTAGCTCACCACTTGGTTGTTGTCGTACAGGTAAGTCCCCTTCCAGCGGTTGATGATGTAGTAGCTGGTGACGCCGGTGCTACTGGCCACTACTACCTGCACCTGGTCGGTTGAGGACAATGAGCCGTCGCTCACGGCCACCTGGAACACGTAGGTGCCGGCGCTGAGGCCGCTCACGACGGGCGACACCGCCGTGGTGCTGCTGAACGTGGCGGCCGGGCCGCTCACTTTGGTCCAGGCGTAGGTGAGGGCGTTGCCGTCGGGGTCGGTGCTGGCGGCGGCGGTGAGGGTGGCGCTGGTGGTGCCGGCGGCCAGGTTCTGGTCGGGGCCGGCGTTGGCCACCGGGGCGCGGTTGGCCACCACGGCGGCTACCGTCACCTGCACCTGGTCGGTTGAGGACAGGGAGCCGTCGCTGACCGAAACCTGGAACACGTAGGTGCTGCCGTTGGCCAACCCGCTCACGGTGGGCGACACGGCCGTGGTGCTGCTGAACGTGGCGGCCGGGCCGCTCACCTTGGTCCAGGCGTAGGTTAGCGGGCTGCCTTCGGGGTCGGAAGAGCCGGCGGCGGTCAGCGTGGCGCTGGTGGTGCCAGCGGCTTTGCTTTGGTCGGGGCCGGCGTTGGCGATGGGGGCCTGGTTGCCGGTAGCAGCCAGCCCGTACGCCTGTAGTTCGTAGATGCTGTAGCCGTAGGGCTGCGACTTGTGGTAGCAGTAGATGGCGAGGTAGCGGCCGGTAATGGCCACCGGCTGGTCATCGAACCGGGCCTGGTTGGCCTTGCCCGTGAGGTTCACCTTGGCCCAGGCGCTGTTGGCCGGGTCGGGCGTGATGTTGCTGTTCGACGCCATGATGTAGTAGGAGTCGGCGTTGGCGTTTTCCCACGACACGGTCACGCGGCTCAGGTTGTAGCTCGCGCCGAGGTCCACTTTCAGCCACTCGGTTTGCGTGGCACCGGCGCTGGTGACCGGGGCCGACCAGCGGTTATTGAAGTTGTTGTCGATGCCATCGACGGCCAGGGCCGCCGCGTAGGTTACGCCGTTGTAGGTTTCGACGTTCGAGGCCGAGGCCGGCTTGTTGAGGGCCAGGTTGGGCAGCGTCAGGGCCAGCGCGCCGGTGATGGCGGCGCTGCTGCCGTTGGCGCTGTACGCTTCCACCCAAAAGTTGTAGGTGGTTTGGGTGCTGAGGCCGGTGGCGGTGTAGCTGCCGCTGTTGGCCGCGAGGGTGGCGTTGGGGGTGCCCGGCTTGGTGGCCGAAGTGCTCCAGTACACCTTGTAGCCGGTTTCGCGGGTCGAGTTGTCGGTCCAACTCAGGTTGGCCGAGGTCGGACTGGCCTGGCTCAGGCTCAGGCCCGAAGGCGCTTTGGGCACATCCGTTACCGTCGCCGTGAAGCTCACACTTTTGGTGTTCACGCCGCCATTGGCGGTGCCGCCGTTGTCGGTGGCCGTCACGGTGATGGTGGCGGTGCCGGCGGCGGCCGGCGTGAGGCCGAGCGAACCAGTCGCGTTGCACGAGGTGTACGAAACCGTGGGGTTGGGCACCACGCCGGGAGCCGAGCTGGCAGCCGTCAGCGTCACCGTCTGGGTGCAGTAGTCACCGTCCGAAATACCGGTCAGGGCCACCTGCTGGGGGCCGTTTTCCACGTTGAAGGTCTGGTTGGCCACCGTATTAATGGTCGGGGCCGAGTTGGGGCCAGCCGCGCCGTTGTTCAGCTTCAGCACGTAGAAGCCGTTGGCCGGAATGCTGGCGAAGGGCACCCAGCCCGAGATGTTGCCGCCGCTCACCGTCACCGACGCGGCCGTTTGCGAGGCGTTCAGCAGGTTGGCCAGCGAGTAGGTGCCGCTCGGGATGGCCGTGCCGCTCACGCTCAGGGCCACGTTGTTCTGGGCCGCAGCGGCCATGTTCAGCACCACGAAAACGGTTTCGGAGCCGTAGGTCCGCACGAAGCTGTACACGCCCGTCGCGCCGTTGGTTACGGTTTTGTAGCCGCCCCGGCGCAGCGCGGCCTGGGCCTTGCGCACCGAAATCAGGCTTTTATAGAGGCTCAGAAACGAGTTCGGGTCGCCCTGCTCGCTGGCCACGTTGTAGGTGGCGTAGTCGCCGGCCGGCTCCCAGGGCGAGCCCGTGGTGAAGCCGCCGTTGGTGCCGTTGGTCCAGCGCATGGGGTCGCGGGCGTAGTTGTTGTTGCCGCCGCCGCCCACCTCGTCGCCGTAGTACACGAAGGGCACGCCGGGCGCGGTGAGCAGCCAGGCGGCGGCCACTTTGGCCTTGGCGTCCTGGTTGTTGTTCAGGCGCGATTTCAGGCGCAATGCCTTGTAGGAATTATCCTTATACAAGTCGTGGTTCGAGAAGAAGGTGCCGAACTGCAGGAAGGGATAATAGTTCATCGACTCCTCCACCGGGGTTTGCAGGAAGCTCTTGTCCTCGTTGTTGAGGGCGTACTGCATCCCGTAGGCGATGTCGAACTGAAAGCCGATGTCGAAGCCCTGGTACACGTACTTCGAGGCTTCTACTACCGTCGAAGGCTGCGGGCCGCTCACGGGGTCGAACAGCCAGGTTTCGCCCACCGAAAAGGCGTTGGGGTTGGCCGCCTTGATGTGGCTGCGCCAGTCGCGCCAGTAGGCGTAGGTGGCGGGCAGGCTGCGCTGGTCGCTCAGGTTGATGGCGTCGCCGTTTTCGTACAGAAACATGGGCGCGTCGAGCCGGAAGCCGTCCACGTTGCGCCCCAGCCAGTAGCTGCTCACGTCCTTGATGGTGTTGCGCACCGAGCGGCTGTTGTAGTTGAGGTCGGGCGTTTTGGTGCCGTACTTGCCCCAGTACACGTTGAAGTTGGCGTTGGCGTGGTTGATGGAGTTGTTGCGCCAGGCCGAGCCGGGGTTGGTGGCGCGCCACACGTAGTAGTCGTCGTACTTGCCGCCCGCGCCCTGCGCCGACGACTGAAACCACGGGTGCTCGTCGGAGGTGTGGTTGAACACCATGTCCAGAATCACCTTCATGCCCCTGGCGTGAGCCGCCGCCACGAAGGCGTCAAAGTCGGCCTGCGTACCGATTTCGCCGATAATGCTCTTGTAGTCCTTCACCTCGTAGCCGCCGTAGTAGGGCTCCGAGGCATCGTTCACGGGCATCACGTACAGGGCCGTCACGCCCAGGTCGGTGGTGGTGCTGGCGTTGCCATCGTTCAGGTAGTCGAGCTTCTGGGTCATGCCGGCGAGGTCGCCGATGCCGTTGCCGTTGGTGTCGAAAAAGCTGCGCGGGTAAATCTGGTAAAACACGGCGTCGTTCCACCAGCCCAGGGCCGCGTCCACGGTGGTCACGGTCACAGTCAGGGTTTTGGCGCTGGTGCTACCGCTGGCGTTGGTGGTGGTCAGGTTCACGGTATAGGTGCCGGCCGCGCCCCAGGTGCTGGTGGGGTTCTGGGCCGAGGAAGTAGCCGGGTTGCCGCCCTGGAAAGTCCAGCTCCACGCCGTGGCTGCCCCGCCTTCGGAAGCGTCGTTGAAACGCACCACTTCGCCGGGAATGGTTTTCACCGACGAGGCGAAGAACTTCGCGTACGGGTAGGGCGGCAGCTGGTCGTTCCACCAGTCGGTCAGCACATTGGCAGCGGTAGTGCCCTGCACCACGTACTTGCGGGCCGCCACGGTTTCGTTGCTGGTGCTGCCGCCGTGCGTGAAGCGGAAGTTATAGGTCAACTGCGCGTCCACGGCGGCCGGGCTGGTTACGGTAGCGGTGTATATTTTGTCCCCGTCCGGGTCGGTCAGCGTTACGCCGCCCCCCGAAAAACTCCCCAGCACCACCACGGCATCAGTGCCCACGGTGAATTGTCCCTGCTGAATCCGGTATTGCATATTGACCCCGAACGTGACGTCGGCGGCGTGGGCGGCGGTCAGGTTCAGGCCCAATAGCAGGCCCAGAACCGCCAAAACTTTAGCGACTGTTTGTTTCATGTGTGGTGGGTTTTTGAAGTTGGAGAGAAGCGCAGTCGGTGCCCGGACGTGGGCAAGGC
>JALYUI010000685.1 GCA_030853845.1 Bacteroidota bacterium
GGGCATCGGGCAGGCGCAGCAGCAGCGCCAGGCTGATGCCCCAGGGCAGCCCGTAGGCCAGGTAGTTGGCGTAGTAGTAAGCATCGATGCGCAGCCAGTGCGCGCCCGCGTAGGCCAGCGCCAGGCCCAGCGCCAGCAGGCCCGCCTGCGCCGTGGTCAGTACGTTGTATGTCTGTTCGCGCTGCCGCCCCAGCAGCAGCAGCACGTTGATGGACAGCAGCACCTGCACCAGCGCCACGGCCCCCAGGTGCCCCACGTAGGCCCAGCCCACCGGCCGCAGTAGCCCCACCACGGCCGCTCCGCCCAAGCTCACGAGGGCACCCCAGGCGTAGGCCGGAGCCAGCAGCAGCCACACGTTGCGGCGCGGCACCAGGTATATCAGCGACGAGCCCCCCACCAGCCCGGCCAGCAGCGCCAGCGCCGACACATCAGTAAAAAACAAGCTCACCTGCCCGCGCCCGGCCGCCCCCAGATAGTGTGCCGTGAGCCACACCACCGCGAAGCCCAGCCCCGCCGTGAGGACCCGCGCCGTGAAGTGCCGAAGAATACGCTGAAGCATGAAGGGGAAAATTGGAAGCGCAAGAACGAAACTCCCCTCCTAAAAAAAGGAGGGGAGTTTCGGTCAATCACCCAGCACCGCCCGATACAGCGCGCCAAAGGCCGCGCCCACCGCCGCCGGGGCGCAGCGCGCCGCCGCATCGGCCCGCAGCCGGGCTGGGTCGAAAACCACTGCTTTCGCCAATACCTGCGTTATTGCTGCTTCCAGGGCGGCTTCATCATCAGGTGCTACCAGCAGGCCGAAGGCTTCGGCGGGCTCGAACAGCTCGGGCACGCCGCCGGTGCGGGTGGCTACCACCGGGCAGCCGCAGGCCCGCGCTTCCAGCAGCACGCAGCCAAAGGTTTCGGCCCGGCTGAAGGACACCAGCGCCGTGGCCCGGGCCATTTCGGCGGCCACCGCCGCGTGGGGCAACTTGCCGAGGAAGGTTACCGTGCCATCGACCAGCAGGCCCAGCTCATCCGCGTAAGCGTGCAGGGCATCTTCGTCGGGGCCGTAGCCGGCAATGCGCAGGCGCAGGTCCGGCCAGGCGGCCCGCAGCCGCGCCACCACCCGCAGCACCCCGGAAATATTCTTCACCCCATCGTGAAAAGCCGACACGTGCAGTAGCGTAGACGCATCACCCGTGGCTGTCTCAGCGGCGGGTCCTGCCGCTTCGGGTGCAGCTGTCGAAGCTGCTGGGGCTGCCGTTTCATCCAGAAGCTGGCTCGCCTCGGCCGTGGCCGCGCCGGGCCGGAAAAGCTCCGTATCAACCACGTTGGCAATAATCACCGAGTGCGGATTTGCGAACCCCAGCGCTGCCATAGCCTGCCGCAACCCATCCGACACGGTATGCAGCGCCGCCGCCCGCCGTACCACTGCCCGCGTGAGCCCGCGCCGCAGCGCCGAAATACCCCCGGCCCGCTCGGGCAAATACAGCGTCCAGTGCTCCGTCACGATGAACGGGATGCCGCGCCACGCTCGTAGCGCCCAGGCCGCCAGTCCCGTGCGCAGCAGCACGTGCACGTGCACCACATCGGGCTCCTGGCCGCCCCAGTGCTGCCGTAGCCGCCGGTAGCCGCGCCGCAGGCACCAGAAATACAGCAGCAGCTTCAGTGGCTTATCGAGCAGGAGCAGGCCGGTGGGGGCGGCCCGGTAGTAGTAGCGCAACGTGGGCACCGGCCCGCTGAAGTCCTCCTCCGCGTCAATCAGTCCCGGCAGCGGGCCGCGCGCCACGGTGGCAAACAGCACCGCCCCAGCCGCGCCACCGTGGGCCGCAATGGCCGCCACGTGCCGGGCCACGAAGTCGCCGTCCTGGTCGTCGTAGCGGTGCGGGTACCACTTGGGCAGGTGCAAAACGCGGGGCCTTTTCACCAGGGGCTTCAAAACAATTTGCTCGAATAACGGCCCACAAGGTACGGCTGCCAACCGGACGGTGGGCTCTAGCGTGCTGCCCGGCGATTCTGACGCCCCGGCCGCTGATGGGCAGGCCCCGGCAAGGTTAAACGACGCTTGCCCTAGCGGGCAGCAGGCGGCTGGACCACTAGCTCGGCGCTGCCGCTCAGCGGCTGGCCCCGGGTACTCAGTCCTTCTCCCGTTATGCTAAAGCGACCACTGGCATCTGAGGTATAGAATGAGAGTTGGGCCTGCCCGGTCGCATCGGTTTGCACCATCGGGGCCCAGTAGAGGGTCGTGAAGCGCGGGTCGGCCAGGGCCGTGGGCGCGGCCGTTTCGTAGCGCGGCGCGTAAAACTCGCGGGCCCGATAGTACCCTGGCACCTGCATCGACAGGACGCCGGCACGGGCCGCCGCAAACACGTCTTCCGGAGTAGGTTCGTACGCCAGGCCCGTCTTGCGTGAATGAACCGCGATGACGCCACCGGCACCCTGGATGCCGAACAGTCCGGCCGCATTTTGGGTCAGCACATCAATGGACTCGGTTTCACTAATTGGAAAGGCGGCAAAATCGCTGGCCGTTACAATGTTGCCATCTATCAAATATAGAGCATCCATCAGTGCGAAGCCCCCGGCAGACTGGTCCTGCATGGTTGAGGCATTACGGATGTTAACGTGCCCGCCGGTTACCGTCACCCCGGCCAGGCGTCCTTGCAGATACTGCACCACCGTGCGACTGTCGGCATTTTTTGCCAGCTCGCCCACTTGCAGCACCTTGGCATTGCCTAGCGAATAAGGCCGTGCAATGCCATTATCGGGCTTGGTCCGGGTGCCGCGCACTTTCACCTCACTCAGTGCAATGGTCGTGTGCACGAGGCTTTTTTCGACCGCGTGCTGCTGCTGGCTGGACCGTACGTACGCGGCCAGTGCGGCCGGGCTGCCTGGGGCCGTTAGCAATGCATCGGGCAGCATGGCCTCAATGGGCGGCGGGGCCAGCACCCGAATCAGCAATTCCTGCTCGCCCTTCAGGGGATGCGCACGCACCATTACCTGGGTCGTATCCAAGCCGTCAAGCCCCCGAAACTGGAAGTGACCGTTGGCATTGCTTTGCATCTCGGCCTGGCGGGTGGGGTTGGATTGCAGGTAAGCGACGGCGCGCACGGCCGGCTGTCGGGCCGTTGTCATTACCTGCCCACTCACGGTCAGGGCTTGTTCCGGCAGAAACTCCGGCCCCGCCAGGGGACCGGCTAGTAGCTCTTTCCACACAAAGCGCCGCCAACCCTGCGTGAGCAGCAAGTCGTTGAGGGCCTGGCGGATTTCCGGAGTTTGCGGCTCGCGGAAATAGTAACCGGGCGCTTCCACCGGCCCAGCCAGGTCAGAGCTCAGCAGCAGGTGAGTCGCAATGGTGGGGCCATCGGCCGCCGCTGCTGCCGCCGCGCTAACGGCTACCGAAAATTGCCCGGCTACCGGCTGGCCGGCGGCATCGGTAGCCGTGAGGCGCAGCTGCACGGCCTCGCGCGGGGCGTAGGTAGCTTTGTTTAGGGTGAGGGCCAGCCGTACTCCGGGTGGATTGGGCACAAAAACCAGCCGCTCGCACTCGGCCGTGCCCTGCTCATCGAATAAGGTGAGATGCGCAATACCGGGCTGGAACTTCGCCTTCGGCAGCCGGACGGCGACGGGCGTGGCCCCCGCACCAGGCACCGCCACCGCGAAGCTCACCTGCCCGCGCACCTGAGCCAGCAGCATGGCCGGCCCCGCCGGAGCCGCCCCCGGCACGGGATGCCGCCGAATGGTAACCAGGAATTCAGTGTCCGTTTCGCTCACGCGCAGTGCGTAGCCGGTGGGCTGGCTGGCGGGCAGGGCGTATTCGGCCCGCGCTCCGCCCGGCCCGGCCACCACCGCCCGGTAATGCTGCCCGGGGGCCGGGGCCAGCCGAAAAGTGCCCATGCCCAGGTGGCGGCTTTGGAAACGCGCCACTTCGCGGCCCTGCGCATCGAGTACCACTCCCTGTACGGCCACCCCGTGCCCCGACCCGTCGATGGCGCGAAAGCCAACTTCGCTTTCCAGGTCGTCAATCAGGTTGCCGCCTTCGGGGAAGAACTGTAGGTCGGTTTTGGCCGTTGGGGCCGGGCCGCCGGGGAGCTTGCCCTGCGCATCGAGCACGGCCAGGGGTCGGCTAAAGAAAAACGCCGGGCCGGCATTGCGCATCCAATTGGTGTAGGCACGGAGCTGGTAGGTGCCGGCAGGCAGCGTATCGGGCAGGGCGAGGTCGCCAGGTGCGACTCCGGCCTGTAGGTGCAGCGTGCGCCGTGCCACCAGGCGGCGCTGCGACGATAGCAGTTCCACGTACAGGATTTTGCTTAGCGTGTCGGGCCGGTGCGAGTCAGCTTCGGCCAGGTAGGCTTTAAACCAGACGGTTTCGCCGCTGGTATAGTAGGGCCGGTCGAGGTGCAGGTAAGCCTTTTCGGGCAGGGTGGTGGCATAAAAGCCCAGCAGGCTTTTTACGATGCGGCGGAATGGGCTTTCCTCCGGAGGAAGTCGAAAAGCAGCAAGGCTGAGCAGGCAGACTAGCACTGCCAGCCCGCCCAATATGCGGTTTACTTTGGGAAAGGACATTTTGCGGGGAGTAGAATTGGCGCTTAAAGATAGAAGCCCCCACCAATTTTGGCCGGACCAAGAATTGAACGGAGCGGACGCTGTATAATTGCTTTCTTTCTGCTTTTCCACCGGCTAATGCTCCGTTCGCTTTTTGCCCCCATTTTGCTGCTTTTAGCCGTCCTGTTGCTGCCCCAGCCGGCCCGGAGTCAAATCAGGCTCGATGGGCAAGCGCGGGATGCGCGTACGCAACAGCCTCTGGCTTTCGCCACCGTGTTTCTGGCCAACACCACGTACGGCACGACGACCGACTCGACCGGCCATTTCGCGCTGGCCGGCATGCCGGCGGGTCAGTACGAGCTCATGGTGTCCTACGTCGGCTATGACCTCTACAAAAGCCTGCTCGACCTGCGGCAGTCGGTCACGCTCACGCCCGGCCTCCAGCCCGCCGCCCAACTGGATGAAGTAGTGGTTCGACCGTCCAAAAACCGGCCGGCCGATTACCGGCAGTTTCTGCGGGAGTTTCTAGGTGCCAGTGTTTTATCGCGGCAGTGTCGTATCGAAAACCCCGCCGAAGTTGTGGTAGTAGTCGACCAGCGCCGCCATGAGCTGGTGGCCGTGGCTCCCCGGCATCTGTCCGTTATCAATCAGGCCCTGGGCTACCGCATCACCTATCACCATTTCGATTTCCGGGTCGACTACATCAGCCGTCGCATCACGTTTGTGGCCGCGCCGGTGTACGAAGAGCTGAAGAGCACCGATGGCCAGCAGCAGCAGCGCTGGGAGGCCAACCGGCGCAAAGCCTACGCCGGCTCGCTGCCGCATTTTCTGCGCAGTGTGCGCGACGACCGACTCACGCAGGAGGGTTTTCGGGTGCAGGCCATGGTCAGTGCGCCCAACTCGGCCCCTATCCAACAGCGGATAAAGCAAGCCGGCGATTCGCTGGCCGACGTTCTCATGCCCACACCCGGTATCGTGGTCCTCGTGTACCAGCAGCCCTTGAACGCTGCGCAAATTAGCCAGGCTGGTGCTGAGGCTGGTCTGATAAGGCTCCAAAGCCCTTTCGACCTGCGCGTTACTTATCAGGGCGAGCAACCCGATGCGCAGTATGCCGACCTCATCCAGGAGGCCCGCCGTCGCGAGTTGCTGAACGAGGCCAAGAGCCAGGGACAGGCAAGCCGAAGTGAAGCAACCCCTGGCCGGAAACAACTCTATGAACCCGTGCTGGAGGAATCGGAACTGCACTTGCTGGGACCGGCCGCCATCATTCAGCCCAATGGGTATCTGACTAATCCGTTGAGCGTAAAAGTTGATGGCTACTGGGCCTTCGAAAAAGTAGGCGAAGCCCTGCCGTTCGACTACGTGCCCTCCTTGACTCGTTAAAGCCAGCGGCGTAGTTGTCGACGCTGCCGGCTGCCCATAAAAAAGCCCGCCCCTGCGAAGGGCGGGCTTCATAACATACATAAGAAGCGGCTTCTGCAGCAGCCCTAAAACGAGTAGCGCAGGCCCAGCTGCCCCTGCCAGCGCGAGGCCAGCTGGTCGATGGAGTAGGTGGCCGGCGTGCCGTAGGTGAAGGCCGGGCGGTCGAAACCCTTGGTGGTGGCGGTGCTGGCCGAGTAAGAGCCCGAAATCTGGCCGTCGGCGTTGGCGTAGGCTACCTGCGTCAGGCCGGTGCCCAGGGTCGAGTTGAAGGTATTGGGCACGAAGTACTGGCGGCCCCAGCTCTTGTTCAGTAGGTTGCCCACGTTGATGAGGTCGAGCGACACCTGAAGCGTGTGGCCGCCCGAGGTCACCACGCCGGCGGCGTTGGGCTCCAGGTTGCCCAGCTTGGCTTCTACCATGAAACGCACGTCGGCCTGGTTGTTCCAGGGGGTGCGGCCGCCGTTGCGCTCGGCGTACTGCCCGCGGCGGGTGCTCAGGTAGCTGTCGCCATCCACGAAGCTGCTGAACGAGCTGTACTGCGCGCCGCTGCCCTCCACGCCGTAGCCGCTGGGGTTGGCGGTGGTAGTAGGCACGGCTCCTTTGGTCACGAATACGATGTCGCTGGCGCTGGCGGGGATTTTCGCCAGCTGCACGTTCTGCTGGCCGTTGCCCAGGAAGTTGTTGTTGTACACCCAGGTGTAGGGCGAGCCGCTGGCGTAGGTCAGCACCGAGGTGAAGTAGCCGGTGAAGCGCTGGGCGAAGGTTTTGTGCAGGTTCAGCGAGGCCACCACGCGGTGGCGCAGGTCGAAGTTGGACAGGGCCAGGGCCGGGTCGTTCACGTTCAGGGCCGGGTTCAGCTCCCAGTTGCTCTGGGGCGAGTTGCGGATGCCGTTGCTGATGTCGTAGCTCTTGCCGTAGGTGTAGGCCACCGACACGTCGAGCAACTGGTTCAGCGTCTGGCCCACCGAGCCGGTGAGCTGGTAGCGGTAGCCTTTCTGGGTGTTAGTCAGCAGGAAAGCGTTCGAGAAGTTGCTGTTCACCTTGGTGCCGCCGTAGGGCGCGGCCAGGTACTTGGGGCTTTCGTTGGGACCCTGGGCCAGGTAGTTCACGTTGTCGGCCAGGTTGATGTTCTCAAACCGCACGTCCTGCAAGGTCTTCGTATACAGGCCCTCCACCGAGAAGCGGGTGCCGGTTTTCAGCTTGAAGTCGAAAGCCAGCGACGAGCGCCACACCTGCGGCATCTTGAAGTTATTATCAATCAGGTTGGCCTCCGTCGTGTTCTGGGCCGAAGCGTTGGGCAGGGCCGCCGCCGCGTTCTGGTAAATCTGGTTCGGGTTCTGGTTGAGCAGAATTTTGGGGCCGGTAGTCGAGCCGGCGCTGGGCTGAATATTGTTGTAATCGACCGAGTTAAAGTTCACGCCGTTGTTGTAGTAGGCGTAGCCGAACCAGGCAAACGGCACCCGGCCGGTGAAGATGCCCGAGCCGCCGCGAATCACAAATGAGCCGTCGCCGTTGGCGTCGTAGTTGAAGCCCAGGCGCGGCGAAAACTGCACCTGGCCCAGGTATTTGTTGTTGATGTCGGACCAGGCCGTGTGGCTGTAGGTCTGGTTCAGGGTACGGTTATCGTTGGTGGTAATTCCGTTGGCTGTCGTTACCGCGCCATTGTTCACCAAGTCCGAGTTCAGGGCCGGCTTGGTGGGCAGCGAGGCCACGTCGAAGCGAATGCCGGGCGTGATTTTCAGTTTGTCGGTCACGTTCCACTCGTCCTGCAGGTAGGCGCTGAAGAAGTTGATGTTGAACGCCGCCGAAGGGTTGTTGAAGTTGTAGTCGTAGGAGTTATCGGCCTTGTTGTAGGTGCCCCGGATGCGGCTGGGCTGGTCGGCCAGAAACTGGCTCACGTTGTTGTACTCGATGCGGCCGTTCCAGGAGTTGATGAAGCCGTAGTCAATCTTGTACAGCTCGTTGTGGGTGCCCAGCGTGAGGGCGTGCGCGCCCTTGTAAAAGGTAAAATTGTCGGTAATCTCAAACGTCTTCTGGCGCTGGTTGAAGATGCTGGCCTCGCGGTCCGAGCCCAGCAGAATCTGGTTCGAGCCCGCGTAGCTTTTGCTGGCATCGGTGCCCACGTTATTAATCTGCACGGCCGGAAACAGGCTGGCCTGCCCGCCCAGCAGGTCGCGGTAGTCGTGAATGCTGGTGTAGCCCAGAATCAGGTTGTTGGCAAACTGGCTGCTGAAGTTGCTCTTCACCTCGAGCACCGTCGAGTTCTGGATGTTGTTCTGGTTGTAGTCCTGCGAGCCGAACTTGAACAGGCTGCCCGAGCGCTCCAGGTTGGTGGCGTTCGAGGTGATGAAGTTGTGGCGCAGGGCAATGCTGGTCTTGTCGTTCAGGTTCCAGTCGAGGCGGCCAAACACCTTGGTGCTGTTCGCGTGGATGTTGTAGCTGCCGTAGTCGCCCACGTTGTAGCCGTAGGTATTTTGCAGCTTGGTGGTAATCAGCTGGGCCAGGTCATTCGATACCGGCGAGCCGGCCGTGCCGGCCCCGTAGAACTGGGGCTCCTGGCGGCGGGCAATTTCGGCGTTGGTGAAGAAGAACAGCTTGTTCTTGATAATCGGGCCACCCACCCGGAAACCGGTCTGGTAGTCGTGGTAAGCCGTTCCGATTTTGCTGTCGCTGCCGTCGATGCTGCGGCCGGTCACGTTCTGGTTGCGGCCGTAGCCATACACCGAGCCCCGCACGTCGTTGGTGCCCGAGCGCGTCACGGCGTTAATCGAGCCGCCCGTGAAGTTGCCCAGCTTCACATCGTAGGGTGCCACCGACGCCTGAATCTCCTGAATGGCATCGAGCGAGATGGGGTTGGCGCGGGCCGAGCCGCCGGGCAGGCCGCTGGTGCCGCTCTGCCCGCCCAGCGAGGGCGAGAAGCCAATGGCGTCGTTGTTCACGGCGCCATCGAGGGTGATGTTGTTGTAGCGGAAGCTGGAGCCGGCAAACGAGTTGCCCGAGTTGCGCGGGTCGAGGCGCGTAAAGTCCTGAATGCTGCGCGAAATAGTGGGCAGCTGCTGCAGGGCTTCGCGGCCCACGGTGGTGCCGGCCCCGGTTTTGGTGGCCTGGGTGTTGCCCACCACCACTACCTCGTTCAACTGCTGGGCCTCGGTGGCCAGCACGAAATTGAGCTTGGTGCTGTTGCCCAGCGTCAAGAATATGTTGTCCACGGTCTGGGTTTTGAAGCCCACGTAGGTCACGGTTACCTGGTAAGGCCCACCGGGAGCCAGGTTCGGAATCGTGAAGCGGCCGTCGGGCTCGGTGCCGGTGCCGCGCTTGGTGCCGGTGGGCACGTTGGTGGCCACCACCGTCACGCCAATCAGCTCTTCGCCCTTGTCGGACGTCACTTTGCCCGTCAGGGCCGAAGTCGTTACCTGGGCCTGCGCCGCCCACGGCGACCACGCCAGCAGGCTCAGCAGCAACACGAAAACACGCGTTAAACGAGTAGGAACCAGCATAGCGGGAGGGGGTTTATTTGCGGGTACAAAGTTCTGGCCCCTCAACGGCGGCACCCTAGCAAATGGCGTGTCCGAATTGTTGTATTTCGCGCCGCCATATAACATTCCCGTAACACGCCGACCGGTTACACCAGCTCCGGCCACTTTCAGCCCCCGCTGGTGCCCATTCCAAATTACCTTTTTATGAACGTCTGGTGAAGCCGCGCGTCATTAGGTTAATTTGGGCTATCACTCCAAATGGCCCGCTGAATTCGCCCCGCGCGGTATCCTGGCTGCCCTCGGCCAGCGCATCGGGCTCGCTGCCACCGACAGCTCCAATGGCCACCCCCAGTTTCGCATGACCATTCGCCCGATGGAGGCCCGCTACTGGCCCCAGGTACGCGCCATCTATGAAGCCGGTCTGGCCACCGGGCAGGCGTCGTTTGCCACGCGGGTACTCCGGGGGCCGGCCTGGCACAAAGCCCACCTGCCCCACAGCCGGCTGGTAGCCCTGCAGCCCGGCGACCGGGTGCTGGGCTGGGCGGCCCTGGCCCCCGCCCCGGGGCCGTATGCCAGCGCCGGCGTAGCCCTGCCCAGCCTGTACG
>JALYUI010000326.1 GCA_030853845.1 Bacteroidota bacterium
CTGTAGGGGCCCGTGTGGTGGAGGATGAGCCTATCGACGAGGAAACCATGCAGATGCGCAAAATGCTGAAAACTCCGTTGGAAGACATGGAGTTGAGCGTGCGTGCCAAGAATTGCCTTAAGGCTGCTGACATTAAAACGATGGGCGAACTGGTGACTTTGGAGATTGCTGACATGATGAAGTTCCGGAACTTCGGCAAGAAGAGCTTGACCGAGTTGGAGAACTTGGTAGAGGAGCGCGGTTTGGAGTTCGGTATGGACCTTGGTAAGTACCGCCTCGAAGAAGATTAGTAATGCGGTGAGGCAGTGCAACAGTGGGTAGCCACTGTGGCATTGCCTCACTTTTTTTGTTTTTCACATTTTCAACCAGTGCGCCCGAGGGGCAGCGGTTCTAATGAGGTTTTGACCCGCCGTGGTCGCTACCCGCAAGCGCACACTCACTTTTCAGTCCATGCGGCACGGAAAAAAGATTAACCATTTGGGCCGGACTACCGCCCACCGCCACGCGATGCTGTCGAACATGGCAACGTCGCTCATCATGCACAAGCGCGTGACCACGACTGTAGCCAAGGCCAAGGCCCTGCGCCAGTACGTGGAGCCACTGCTCACCAAGGCAAAAGAGGACACGACGCACTCGCGCCGCCTGGTGTTTGCTCAGTTGCAGGAGAAAGAGGCCATCAAGGAGTTATTCGGTGAAGTGGCAGGCAAAATTGCCAACCGCCCCGGCGGCTACACCCGCATCATCAAGCTGAGTGCTTCGCGCCTTGGTGATAACGCCGACATGTGCGTGATTGAGTTGGTGGACTACAACGATACCCTGCTGGAAGCTAAAAACGCTACCGCTGAGAAAGCTACCACGACGCGCCGTTCGCGCCGCCGCTCAGGTGGTGCCGCACCGGTTGCCGGTGATGCCGCTGTGACTTCAGCCACCGAAGTGACGGGTGAGGCCGTGGCTCCTGACGCTACCGTGCAGCAGTCGGCCCCGGAAGATACCCCCACCGAAACGGTGAAAGATGGCGAGAGCCGCGACGAGGCTAAGGCTGACGCGTAAGCTTTCAAGGTTCGATTTTGAAAAGGGATGCTCCTCGCGGGGCATCCCTTTTTTTATTGAGTTTTGGGCGAGGAAGCTCGTAGGGTTTTAGCGGCAGCTCATCGGAATTTTCAGTGGATTGGCGGGCGGGTAGGCGGAGCCAGTGGTGGGGAAGGCGTGCTTTGAGGCATTCAATCACCCTCTTTGTGGCTAGGCCGCTTTGCGTTATGAAATTCACTTTGCTTCTGCGTTACACTTTGCTTTGGGCCGTGCTGCTACCATTGGGGGCCCCGGGGTCCTGGGCACAAACTGCCTTGCCAGAATCCGTATTTGCTGGGGCTCCACTGGAAACTGTTAGGGCGGGGAATGAGAAATTTACGCTGTTTGACAAAGCGTTTTACGCTAACCAGCTATTCTTCCTGGGTGAAGCGCACGGGGTGCGGGGGCCCCAGGACGTTGACTTTGCTTTGCTGAAGCATCTGAATGCCCAAGCTGGGGTGCGCACCTACGTGGCGGAAGTGGACTGCGCCAAGGCTTATTACCTGAACGAATACCTGCGCACGGGCCAGGATAGCACCTTACGGCTCGTATTTAGAAGTTGGTTAGCCGAACGAGCGCAGTGGGGTAACCAGGAGTTTTACCAGAAAATCCAACGTATCAGGGCCCTGAACCGGACGCTGCCGGCGGCGCGGCGCATCCGGTTCGTGGGGCTCGACGAGCTGCAAGACCTGCCGCTGGCGGCTGACTATATCGCGGCGATGCTGCGCATTACGCCGCTGGCGTCCGGGCTGCGCAGCCGCGTCGATTCGGTGGTGGTGGCGCTGCGGCAGCCGGGGGCCCCGGGGCTAATGGGGGTGGCACGGCGGGCGCTGGCCGGCGTGGGACCAGGAAGCAAGTACGAGGGCCTACGCCACGCGCTGGCAAATGCGGCCTACGACCTACGGCCAGGGCGGCGGGAAGATAATATTTTTGCCAACTTCCAGGCGTTGGTGCAAACCAAGCGGCTGGCCCACGAAAAGCTGTACGGGATGTGGGGCCTGGGCCACGTGCTGCAAAGCCCGCTACAAAACGGCTTTTTGGACCTGGCGGCCCGCATCCGGCAGAGCGCGCTGCCGATGCACGACAAAGTGGTGTCGGTGCTGTGCGCGTTCAGCGGCTGCCAGATGCTCTACCCGACGGATGGCCTGCCGGGGCCTTGGCAGGCGGCGGGGCAGCCGTACACTGTGACCGATAAATTCAACCACGACGGGCCCCTGGTGACGATAGCGGGCTTGGCTGACTTGAAACAGCGCACCGCGCCGGGCAGCACCACGCTGGTGCGGCTCGACGCGCCGGGGGCCGCCGCTACCCGCCAGCCCATTCGGCTGCAATACGCGCCGGGGATGCCGCCGGAGCAGCAGATACAGTTCCGCCCCGAGTTGCCGGCCACAGCCTATATGCAGTACCTGGTGCTCGTGCGCGACTCGGGTCCGGTGACGCCGCTGGGGGCCCCGGGGGGTGGGGTAGCCGCCGGCAAGTAGCCGGGCGCGCAAGAGTATTTCACCAACAAAAGACTTACTACATTAACCGTGGGAGCACTTTATACTGGCCTGGCTTTGGGCTCGTTCTGCCTGCTGCTTGGCTTGCCGGGCTTGTTCAAAACTGCCAGCCGGCGCTACGTGCTGGGCGGGGCCCTCACCGTGGGGGCCACCATGCTGGCCGGGCTGGCCCCGCTGCCAGCCGCGTTGCCGGGGCTGCCGCGCATTGCCGTTCAGGGCTACTGGCCCAACCTGCTGCTGACGTTGCTGGTGAGCCTGGGGGCCCTGGCGCTGCTGCTGGGGCCCCGCGGTTGGCGGCGCGAAGAGTTTGGGCTACGCCTCGGCTTCAACCCGGGCACGGGCCGGGACGTGCGGCGCTGGCTGCTGCCGTTGTTGGTGGTAGAAGTGGGCATTTTGTGGGCCCTGGTGCCGTCAGGAAAGCCCACCTTGAGTTATCATCTGCTGCAACTGAGCGTTGGGGTGACGGAAGAACTGGCCTTTCGCGGGGTGCTGCTGGCGCTGCTCGACCGGGTTTTCGTGAGCCGGGTGCGGGTGCTGGGGGCAGAGCTGGGCTATGGAGCCGTGGCCAGCACGCTGGTTTTTGGGCTGTGCCACGGCTTGCGGGTTGACGCGGACTTTCACGTGGCGCTGAACTTTATGCCGATGGCTATCCCGACGGTGGGCGGGTTCGTGCTGGCCTGGTGCCGGGCGCGGAGTGGCAGTTTGTTGTTGCCCATTTTTGTGCACTCGGGCATGAACGAAGTGGCCCAGTTGGTGGCGCTGGCAAAGGCATGGCTCTGAAGTGCCGCGCCGCGGCCCCAAGCCGGCAGCCGGTTACCTTGGCCATTAGCAATAACTTCTTTCACATGAATGCTTTTCCTGCCGCGCCGCGGCTTTCGCGCTCGGACCTTGGGCTGGTGGCCGCGTACTGGCTCGTGGTGGGGCCCATCCTGCTGGTGCAGTACGGGGCCGATACCGGCTGGGGCTGGGCCAGGACGCTGCCGGTGGTAGGGGCCACGGCGCTGCTGGACACGGCCGCGGTGTGTCTGCTGGTGGGGGGGCTGCTGCCGCTGTTCCTGAACCGGCGGCACTGGCTGGGCCTGGTACTGCTGCCCCTGTTTCTGCTGCTGAGCGGCTGGGCGTACGTCAGCCTCTACGGGGCCCTGCTGGGGCACACGGGGCCGCTATCGGGGGCGCTGCTGGTGCTGGGAGCCGTGGCGCACGCCAAAAGCTACGGCTTGCTGGCTGTGCTGCTGACGGGCAAGCGCTACTTCGACGCGCAGAAAAAGGTGTTGCAGCTGCGGCAGGCCCAGACCGAAAGCGAGTTGCGCCACCTCAAGGCTCAGATTGACCCGCACTTCCTATTCAATAACCTCAACGTGCTGCGGGGCCTCATTCAGCACGACCCGGCCGAGGCCCACGAGTACCTGACCCGCTTCGCCGCGCTCTACCGCTTTCTGATTCGCCACAAAGACGACGATTTTGTGACGCTGGCCGAGGAGCTGCAATTCGTGGACGAATACATTTACCTGCTGCGCCACCGCTTCGGGGCGGCCTACGAGTTCCGGCAGGAGCTGCCCGCGGCGGCCGAGCTACACCGGCTGCTGGTGGTGCCGGGCACGGTGCAGCTGCTGGTCGAAAACGCCATCAAGCACAACGCTGGCGACGACGACGACCCGCTGTGCATCACCATCGGGGCTACCGCCGGGGCCCTAAGCGTGGCCCACCCGCGCCGGCCCAAGCGCACGGCCGTCGATTCGCTGGGCACGGGGCTAGCCAACCTGCGCGAGCGGTACCGGCTACTGGCCGGCCAGGAAATCGAAGTCACGGCTACCGCCGCCACCTTTGCCGTGGCCGTACCGCTGGTGGCGCTGGCT
>JALYUI010000340.1 GCA_030853845.1 Bacteroidota bacterium
TCCCGCCCCACAGCCGTGCCCGAATCGGGTAGTCCGCCGCCAGGTCGAACGGCCGCGCCAGCCAGGCGTGAACCTGGGTTGCCTCGGCCGCTGCTGTAGCGGCGGCAGCGGCCGGCTCGGGCTGCCAGCCCGCAGCGGGCAACACCAGCTGCTGCGGCCGCATCCCATCGCCGACGATGACCGTGCGCAGGGCCTCGTGCCGCTCCACCAGCTGCCGCAGGGCCGTTGTCAGAGCCGCCTCATGCAAGTCGCCGCGCAGGCGCAGCAGCAGCGGCACGTGGTAGTGCACACTGCCGCTTTCCAGCTGGTCTACCAGCCAGAGGCCTTCCTGCATAAAAGCCAGCGGAATAGCGGCGGGGCGCTCCTGCGGCCCAAGCTCAAGCTCCGGCTCGGTGGGGGTAGTTTGCAGGAGCTGTGCCGCCTGTTGCTCCACCGTCGGATTGGCCAGCGCGGTGGCCAGGGACAGGCGGACGCCCATTTCCTTCTCAATGGCCACTATCAGCCGGGCTACCAGCAGCGAGTGCCCGCCCAGCGCGAAAAAATCTTCTTGCACGCCAATGGGCTCCACCTGCAACAGGCGTTGCCAGATGGCCACCAGCTGCTGCTCGGCGGCAGTGCGGGGGGCCAGGTAGTTTTGCGCACGGTGCTGCACAGGCTGCGGGTCGGGGAGGGCCTTCTTGTCGACCTTGCCGTTGGGGGTGAGCGGCAGCGCGTCGAGCTCGACCCAGGCAGCGGGCACCATGTAGCCGGGCAGTTGCGTGTGCAGGTGGGCGGTCACGGCCATCAGGTCGAGCCCATCCGGCTGGGCCGTCACGTAGCCCACCAGCTGTAGGGCACCGCTGGCATCGGGGCGGGCCAGCACCACGGCCTGGGCCACCCCGGGCGTCTGTTGCAACCGCGTTTCCACTTCGCCCAGCTCAATGCGGTAGCCCCGGATTTTCACTTGGGTGTCGAGCCGGCCCACGTAGTCGATGACGCCGTCTTCGCGCCAGCGGGCCAGGTCGCCGGTGCGGTAGAGGCGCGGCCCGCCCCCCGGAAAGGGGTTGGGCAGAAAGCTTTTTTGGGTCAGCTCCGGCTTGTTGAGGTAGCCGCGCGAAAGGCCGTCGCCGCTGATGCACAATTCCCCGGTGGCCCCCAGCGGCAGCAGCCGCAGGTTTTCATCCACGATGTACACCTGCGTGTTGGCAATTGGCCGGCCGATGAGCACGGGCTCGCCGGGCCGCAGGCGCTGGCAGGTGCTGTAGGTGGTATCCTCCGACGGACCGTAGAGGTTGCGCACCTCCAGGCGGGCCAAATCGATGCGCTGGTGCACGTCGACGGGTATCGGCTCGCCCGCCATGTTCACGACCGTCACCCGCGCCCAGTCGATGCCTTCGTTGAGCAGGTGGCGCACGATGCTCGGCACCGTGTTGAGCAAAACGGTCGGCAAGGTTTCCCGGGCCAGGGCCTCGGCAATGTGCAGGCCGCTGTCGAGCAGGCGAATAGTACGGCCAATGCTGAGCGTGTAGAACAGCTCGAAAATGGAAAGGTCGAAGCATATGGACGTGGCGGCGTACACCACCTCAAAAGGACTTTGGGCGAATTCGGCCTGGCACCACCGCACGAAAGTGCTGGCATTGCCATGCTCAATCATCACACCTTTGGGCTGCCCGGTCGAGCCGGAAGTGTAGATAACGTAGGCCAGCTCCGACCAGCAGTCGGCGCTGCTGGCTGCCAGCTCCGTGGGTTCGGCCGCCAGTTCCGGCGCTAGCAAATCGAGGCACACCACCCGCGAGTCGCTACCCGCCAGCAGCGCCTGGTTGCTGGAAGTCGTCAACACCACGGCAGCGTGGCTGTCGTCAAGCATGTATTGAATGCGTTCGCGCGGGTAAGCCGGGTCAATGGGCACGTAGGCCCCGCCGGCTTTCAGGATGGCCAGCAAGCTGATAACCAGCTCGGGCTTGCGCGGCATGCAAACGCCGACCAGCACCTGCGGCCCCACGCCGCAGCGGCGCAGGTAGTGGGCCAGCTGGTTGACGCGGGCCAGCAGCTGGCGGTAGCTCAGGCTCTCCTGCTCCCACAGCAGCGCCGGGTGGTCGGGCGTGCGCCGGACCTGCTCCTCGAACAGGCTGACCAGGGTTTCGTCGCGTGGATAAGGCGCGAAGGTGTTGTTAAAATCCGTCAGAAGCCGGGCCTTCTCGGCGGGGGGCAGGGTCACGGCCGGGGCGTGTTGGGAAGTCGAAGCAGACATATGCAATGGGGAGAGCAGTCGGGAAATAGCGTGGCAAAACCCCAGCGTCAGCGGCTGGATGAAAGCAGCAAGCCAGGGGGCGGAGCGCCCGAATCGGACAGTCCTCCTGGCATGACATTTCGGTCTTATTTAGCTTATCTGCCGAAAGATTAGGCTTGTCTGGCCCGCCCAAAAGTTTATTACACCAACTCCGGCTTTGCCGGGATAAACCGTCTCAAACGTCTCCACTCGCCGGCCCCCGGCTGGCCGTTCGGGTTTACTGCCCGGGCGGTGCGGCGGCAGCGCCGCACTGGGATTGGCACCATATGGGGGGCGCGGGAATAGAAACAACAACCCGGCCCAGGCATTTCGGCCAGTTGCGCTTGCCGGCTGGTGGGGCGGGCGAGCAGCCGCAGCTCCCCGGCGGCAATACGGTCAGGCAGGGTGAATTCGGAGCGGCCCGGCATCCTGACGGACCCAGGCAGTTGCGGAAGCAGTGCGCCATCTCGTTGGCCGGGGGCGGGCCGTTGGCTTGTTGCTACTGTTCCAGCGCTCATTGCAGATACCCGGACACCAGCTCACCAACTTGCGCCGGGTATTGTACGCCGAAGCGCCTGCCCCGGCCTGCTCGTGCATTCCGACTGGGCAGGCAACCCTGCGCCTGAGCCTACTGCACCTTTTGCCGGTAGCGCGGTGCCGTCTGGTTGCAGAGTCGCAGGGGGGCACGCCAGGGCGAGTTCTCAATCAGGCGTACTTTCAGGCGTGCAGGCCGGCCGTAGTATATGCCCGATGCGCTCTGGGTACGATTCTCGCCGCTTCTGCCTGGTCAGACGCACACGCCCGGCGTAACGGCCACGGATATGCGCCTGTTCGCGGAAGCCATTCCGTGGCGGCTGCGTTGCGGAATTCCCTGGCGCGCCCTGCCCGAACGCTTTGGCCCCTGGTACCGCGTGTTTGTGCGCTTTTCGCGCTGCAAGAATCCGGAGTGCCCGGGTCGGGGCCCCTGGCCGCTTTGCCGCACGCGGAAGGATGAGCCCAGCTCTTGGTCGATTCCCCGGTTGCGCGCGCTTCAGCACGCGCCGGCCGAGAGCCTCTGGTCGCGGCTTAGACCGCGCCAGCAAGCCGGCCTTGGCCAAACTGCGCCCCGAGGCGACGGTGGCCCGGGCGGCATCAAGCACCGCTGTACTCATGGCCCAACGGCCAGGTTGAGCGACTGAACCGCACCCTGAACGAAGTCACCATTCGCCGCCATCACTCCCGGACGGGGCGATGTTTAAGTCCTCAAGCAAAAACAACCGTCATGCAGCGCATTCTGCCTGATGCGTAGAATGCACTGCATAACGGTTGTTTTTGCTTGAGGACTTAACATACCCTCGCGGCCTTTTTTACAGGCTGACAACGGCAGCAAATACCTAAAAAACTGCATGGCAGCCTCCTGTGCGCTTGTGTGTGCCGGATACGTCCGGAAGCCAGGTGGCTCTATACTAGGCCCCACCCACGACTAATTGGGACCCTGCTGGTTGCTGAGCACGGGCAAGCAGCGGTATAGCAATGGCCTGAAGAAACGCCGCTGTCTAACCCTGCCGCGAGTGACTAAATCAATGACGTCCAGGTGTCCAGGGATGTGAAAGAAGTTTCCGTAACCTTGCCTTGCTGTGCCTGTAGGGTTGGAGTAAAGCGGGTAATAACGCTCTTTCTTAGGCTGAGTTTTGGGGCGGGTTTTTGGTTTGTTTTCATGGCTTTAGAGAGATATAGTTCCAATCAACTCTTTAAATAAGTTGACAGGACAAACATAGTCAGCTTTTTGGGCCGCCGCACATATATTACACCAACGCAGGCATTAGGGGGACAAAGCCGCCGTTTTGCAGGCCATTGCTGAGCAGCCCGGGCAAGCGGCAACTGGTAAAAGCCCGTACTTTATGGATGACGCAAGTCGCTTACATCAGGTATCTGCTCAGCACTTCCCCGCATTTATGCGGTTGCATACCTGGCCGAACACCTCTCGCAGATAAGCCCTGACCAGGAGAAGCGGTTTTTGCGCCGCAGCGCATTTTCGCCAACCCAGGCGCGAGTTGGTGCTGCCCTCGCTCTACGATGCGTCCGAGGCCTTTTAGCTGGTCGATGACAACGGCCAGGACAAACGCTACTGCCGCCTGATTGGCCAATACCCGGGCAACGGGATGGCTTGGTCACGCGCATCTGCCTAGTCAAGCCGGGGCACGGCAGCAGACGGGCACCCGACTTTTTGCCTCCTCCATTACCTCAGCCATGCCCGGCTTGATGAGCTGGCCCGGCCACCGGGCAGGTGGCGGCGTCTCACCGTAGCTGCAAACCGCTTACTGGGCCTGCTGATATCTGGGCTGGTTTTCTGGCGCAGGTTTGCCCGAGCAATGGCCCAGGCTAGCTATCCGGCGTACCAACGGCATTGGGCACCTACCTGCGCCAGTTGCTGGCCAAACCGCTCAGTCCTGCCGGGCTCTCCGCAACTGCGTAAGTCCTATTGTAAATTTGCATTACTTAATTCGTTACGCTACCACTTAACTCAAAACAGTTCATGCCAGCACCCCTGCATGCGCCGCCCTTAACGACATCACCACAGTCCTTAGCCTCCGCATGAATGTCAACCCCAAGCAACTCAAAACCATCCTGATTCATGCCGCGCTCTGGATAATATATATCAGCTACGAGGCTTTTCTGTTGCTATTCAGCAACGCCGGCCACTTTAGCTTCGTGGAAATGGGGTCGAACTTTGTTGTGTACGCGCTGTTGTTTTACACCAACGGCTCCCTGCTGCTACCCTGGCTGTACCGGCGGCGACAGTACCTGCTGTTTGGGCTGTTGCTCTTGCTCATGTTCACCGGTTATGGCCTGCTACGCTACGCCATCAACAGCTATGTACTGCCGGCCTTGGGTGTCCACATGCTTCGGCCCATCGGCCCCATGAAGCTATTCTGGGCACAGACCATCTCGCGGGGTATTTATTTTCTGATGCTGAGCTTCGTGTACTGGTTTTCCAGCAACGCCGTGCAGCTCGAAAAAGAGAAGCGCAAGCAGGAGAAACGCTTGCGCATAGCGGAAAAGAATCTGTTTGAAGCCGAATTGATTTCGCTCAAGAGCCAGATTAATCCGCATTTCCTTTTCAATGCGTTAAACATGCTCTACTCCCAGGTGTACCCGCTGTCGGAACGCACTGCCCAGGGCATTCTATTGCTTTCCAACATCATGCACTACTCGCTGAAGGAAACGGAGGAGAATGGCAAGGTGATGTTGGAGGAGGAAGTGCATCACTTGCAGAACTACGTGGAAATAAACCAGCTACGCTTTAGCAACCGGCTGCAAATCGAGTTTGAAATAGTTGGAAATCACCAGTTTTTTATGATAGTGCCCCTCGTCCTGATTACGTTCGTCGAAAACTGCTTCAAGCATGGCGAGCTATTCGACCCCCAGGCTCCGCTCCTAATCCGGCTTAACCTACTGGAAAACCGCTTGCAGTTGTACACGCACAATAAAAAGCGGCACGGCCCGAAGGAAAAAACTACCGGTATCGGCCTGGCCAACACCCGTAAGCGCCTGGATGCATTTTATCCGGGCCTCTACTCTTTGCATGTCAGCAATGAGGCGGAATATTACACGTGTAATTTGCATATAAATTTGTAAAAATATGATTACCTGCCTGATTGTAGACGACGAACAAGGTGCCCTGGACATTCTGACCATGTTTGTTGACAGAACCCCTTTCCTCCAGTTGATTGGCACCACCACCAATCCGCTGGAAGCCATTAGCATGATGCAGAACCAGCCGGCGGACTTAATATTCCTCGACATTCATATGCCCCAGCTCTCGGGCATCGATTTCATGAAGCTGCTCAATGGCAAGAGCAAGGTAATCCTCACAACGGCCTACAACGAATTTGCCGTGCAAGGTTTCGAATTGGAAGCGTTGGACTACCTGCTCAAGCCCATTGCCTTCGAGCGGTTTTTAAAGGCCGCGCAGAAAGCGCTCAACGCCATTGCGCAACCCTTGCCCCAGCTGCAGCAACCCGAAAAAGACGATTACATTTTCGTCAAGACCGAGAGTAAAGGGAAGATGAGCAAGATTAATTTCGATGAAATCGTGTACGTGGAAGGCATGAAAAACTACGTCTCCATCTATACCAATGAGTTCTGTATCGTTACGCTGCTCAACATCAAGGACTTGGAGGAGAAGCTGCCGGTCAAGCAGTTTATGCGGGTGCACAAGTCCTACATCATTGCCCTCAACAAGATTCGGGCGCTGGACGGCAACCAGATTCTGCTGAAGAATATAAAGGCGTATGTGCCGCTGGGTGATACGTACCGCCCAGCCTTTTTCCAGGCATTGCAGGAGAAGATTATGGTGAGCAAGAAGTAGGGACCCGGGCCAGCTGCGACTGGTAATGCCGGTACAGAAAGTCGTAGATGACTAGTTCGTGCAGGCGCGGCTGCTCGGCAATAAGCCGGTTGAGCAGCATGTGTATGTAGCTGCTCAGCAACTGGTCCAGGCCCGGTTGCAGCTGCTGCTGCGCGTGCAGCTGTAGCAGCTGGCGGGCCACGCGCCGCACCACCGCGCCCTGGTGGTAGGCGGGCAGGGGCACGGGTAAGCCGAGGTCGGCACCGGGTTGCAGCACCTGCTCAATGGCGGCCCGGTGCTCCCGGTACTTCTTGTCGAGCTGGCGCTTAAGAGACTTGTCGTTGAACTCGTGCGCAAAGGCATCTTTGAGCCGGCGCAGCAGCTGGCTTTTCGCCGTGGTTGAATACGCGAAGGCCGTGAGCAGCTCGTCGAGGAAGTGCAGCCCGCCCAGCCAGTACACGTCGCTAGCCTCGGGCCGGTCGAGGGTTTGGCCGAGGAGTTGCACGGCGTGCTCACTGTCGGCACAAAACAGTGCTTCCGCCTGCTCGATGGTGGCAGCGCCGTAGCGTTCCAGCTCGCGTCGGTAGGTATCGGTCTGGGTTTTCCAGATGTAGCCCTCGCTTACCAGCGGTGTCAGCACCTCGCTTAGCCGCTGTACTACCTGGCCAACACGGGCCACGTCGGGCAGGTGCAGGCGCACGCGCAGGTGGGGGTCAGGGTCCGCGTAGCGCACAAAAAACCACTGGTCGATGAGTCCTTCGGTTCGCAGGGCATCGGTTAAGGGCTTGACAGCGGCCACCAGAACGCGGTCGGCAACTCTGGGGCCGCAATAAATCTTGGTATACAGCCATTCCGAGCCCAGGGTAAACTCCCGCTGCACCCCCGCACTGGCCGGCTGCTTCGGTGGCAGGGCCGGGAAGGCCGCGTAGGTGGCCTCGCGCCGCAGCAGGGAAGCCACGAATTGGCTTACGTAGCCCCGGCCAGCCGCGTCCCGCACCGGGCTGCGCGCCGCATCGAAGAGAAACTCCTTGAGCCGGATGGTGGAACGGCTACGAATGGCATCGAGCCAGATGCGAACGGTAAATGGGTTAGCCGCATCGACCAGCAGCTCGTTGTCGCCGTCGGCCAGCGTGAAGCGCGCCGGCAGGCGCCACCGGGCACGGAAAGCGGCAAAGGCCGTTTCCCAGTCCTGGGGTGCCAGCAGGCACTGGAAATCTTCTGCCGGTAGCTGCCAGGAGGCGGGCTGTAGAATGACCTTTCCACAGGTGAGCCGGGGCAGAAACTTGGTATAAAAGGAAATGGACTCCCACCGGAAGTTGAGCTGGCCCTGTAAGCCCTGGGTTTGCAAATCGCAGAGAAACTGGTAGACCGGTAAGGCATTGGTGGTGTAGTTGTGCGCCGAACTGAGCCGGGGCATCACCAGCTGATTCAGCCTGCGGGAGCGCAGCACCAGCTGCCCCTGTCGCACGGCGAGAAACAAGTCCTGGGGAGGCAGCTGCTGCTCGGTGGGCAGCGAAGACTGGGCCAGAAAGGGAATTTCGTAGCGACGAAAGTTAGGCCGCAGTAAAATATTGCCAATGCGGCTGGCGGGCAGGTGGCTGATTTCAGCAAATTGCACGCCCGGGTTGCGTTCCTGCTCCTGCTCGGCCAGCGCCCGTACCAGCTCCTCGATGTCCGGTTCGGCGTGGGCAAAGCGGCCTAGCAGTGAGGTCGCGCTCGAACCACCCACGCTGTCGAGCACGAGCTGCTGCTCATCGAGCACCCGGAACAAGACCGATACGGAGGGTGGCAGCACGCCAGCTACTGGCTGGAAGTGCCGCAATTCTTCCAGGCTGAGCTCGATATTATAGTCGCCGTGGCGGTCGGCGGCACGCAGCTTCTGGTACAGGAAGTGCTGCACGTCGTCTTGGCTGATAGAGCGTTTGGTAGCAGCCTGCCCGCTCAGGGTCAGGTTGTGCACTAACGACAAGTAGGTGTTACTACCATAGTTGGCATAGCCGATACCGCTTTCGGCATCGAGGGCTTCGAGCAACGGTACCTCCTGCTCTTCGTAGCGGGCGTAAAACGACTGCTTAAACCGTTCCAGCCGCTCGTTGTGGCTGGGCGTGGCCAGGTAAGTCAACACCTCCACCGCTTCGAGCAGCGGGGCCTGCCAGGCCTGGGCCAGCGTTGCCTCGGGCAGGCGAAAGATTAGGTCAGTTTGAAACAGCTTGCTGGCTTCTACCGGTGCCCCGAGCGGCGCCAATAGCTGCCCGATTTGCGCGTAAGCATCCCGGAGGTTGAAGCTGTCGGGGCGGTCGAGGGCCAAAAGCGCCTGTTCTACCTGCCGGAGCACCCCCAGCACTCCAGCCAGTTCCTCACAGGGCTGCTCCGCTTGCAGGCGCGCGAGCACGCCGAGCAGGTGGGACAAAAACTCCGCGCCGGTAACGGTCGGCTCCAACTCGCTGACCAGCAACTGTGCCTCTATCAATTCATCGACGAAAGCCAGGGCTTCGTCAACTGTCACCGTTGCTTCGGCCACAACCCCGGCCAGCGCGGCCCGGCCAGCGCCTGCCCGGGCGAAAGTGAGTATCTGAGCTAGCGGTTCAGAATAAGCTGCCGAGCTGATTTGGTGCTCAGCATCTGCCTGGCTTTCGACGTAGCGAAACTCGTCGCCAATACGGTAGAGGCTGCTGTTAGGAAAGTACCGCAGGCGCTCCCGCAAAACCGACCAGTTGGCCAGGTGCCGCGCCAGGGCGCAGAGATAATGCATGTCGAGGCGGGTGTGCCGACGGCGACTGCCGCTGTCACGCTGTAGCAGGCTCTGTGCCCCCCAGCGTACCACGCTACAGCCCGCAAATAGCGCAAAAGGCGTGCAGCGGCTGCTCATGCGGCCGTAGTAGCGACCCAGACTGCGGTAGAGCCTGTCCTGCTTCTTCGCTTCGGCTGCTGACTTAGGCTGCGTGTGCTGCACCTTGTGGCTTTCGCCGTGCAGCTCGGGCGAAGCCAGAAAGAGGGCTTCTGCAAACGCCGGGTCCTGGATGTGCTGCCGAAGTGCCGCTTCGTTATAAGTGCTGTCGAAAGCCAGGGTTGGGGTGCGCATGACCAGCACCGGGTGAAATTCGTACTGCTGATGCATTGGTAGATAAGTGCTGATGCGGCCAGGTTTAGCATGATGCCCCGCGAGGTGCGGCCCTGCCCTGGGATATGGATTGCGCAAAGCTACGTTAGCGTTCAGCCCAATTTTTAGCCATAGCTAGTCTGTCGCCGGCGGAGTTTAGCGAGCTGCCGGGGCACTTCCTGCCCCAGTAAGAATGCTGCCATACCCTGGGCGGAGAGAAGCGTCAGCCACCGGCCAACCAGGCTAGGCTGTACCCGCAAAAGGTGCTTAACAAGCTGATTGACAAAAGGTGTTTTGTCTAAAAAATTATTTTTGACTATACATAACCCACGTTGCGGAATATGAACTCCAGCCCCGGCGGGGTGATATATCGATAGCAAAACCAGTAAAAAGAACGTCAAAGCTCCTGCGGGGGCTTTAAAAAAAACAGCAATCAGCGGGATTTACTACCGGTATGTCGCCCCGCCAGGGCTTACTTACATGCTGCTGTTAAGCACCCGCTTCGTTGAGGTGGCGCCGGGACCAGTAGCGCGGACTTTGTAGTCCGCGTCCCCG
>JALYUI010000341.1 GCA_030853845.1 Bacteroidota bacterium
TTCGGTCATTTTCTCATTTCTCATTTCTCATTTCTCATTTCTCATTTCTCATTTCTCATTTCTCATTTCTCATTTCTCATTGAGCAAAGCGCTCGGGTTCCTGTTCCAGCCAGGCGCGGGCTTCGTGCACGGTGGCGGCCGAGAGCGGGCGCAGCTGCGGCTCGGGCTCCGAGAGGTTCAGCAGGTAGCCGTTGAGCTCGGGCAGGCTGTCGAGGTCGTGGGTGCTGCAGAGCACGGTTTTGCCTGCCTGGGTAGCCCAGCCGTGTATCAGTGTGAACACCTGGCGGCGATAATAGGGGTCGAGTTGCTGGGTGGGCTCGTCGAGCAGGTACACCTGCGCATCCTGCAGGCTGAGTTGGGCCAGCCACACCAGCTGCTGCTCACCGCCCGAGAGCTGGGTGAAGTCGCGCGCGGCCAAATGAGCCATTCCCACGCGGGCCAGCGCGGCATCGGCCAGGGTATAGTCGGCCGGGGAGTAGGCGCTGAATAGGCCGTGGTGGCGGTAGCGGCCCATTACCACTAGTTCGCGCACGGCAATGGCGAAGTCGAGGCTGCCACGCTGAGGCAGATAGCCAAGCAGGCCGGCGCTGGCGGCGCGACGTAGCTCGCGCACTTCCTGGCCGTGCAGGCGCACGCTGCCTTCATACGGCAGTTGGCCAGTGAGCACCCGAAACAACGTGGTTTTGCCGCTACCATTGTGCCCCACCACGGCCACGAAAGCCGGCGCGGGCAGGCGCAAAAAAAGGTTGCGGACCAACACCCTGCCGGGGTAGCCCGCAACCAGATTTTCCGCGCAGAGCGCGGGAATTATGAGTTTTGAATTATGAATTATGAGTTCCGAAGATAAATCGTCCATCAACTCATCATTCATAATTCAAAACTCATAATTAAACTTAGTATTCGTCCTCGTTGAACATGAAGTCCTCCTTGGTCGGGTAGTCGGGCCATACTTCCTCGATATTTTCGTAGGGCTGGCCGTCGTCTTCCAAGGCCTGCAGGTTTTCCACCACTTCCATGGGTGCGCCCGAGCGGATAGAAAAGTCAATCAGTTCATCCTTGGTGGCGGGCCAGGGAGCATCTTCCAGATAAGAAGCGAGTTCGAGTGTCCAGTACATGGGCGAAGGGAGGTAAAAAAAGGTTGGCGAAGGTAAGGGTTTCCGGTTGAGATTCAAGCCGGCGAAAGGCACTATTTCCGACAACGCAGAACGGCGGACAAGGTTCAACCGGCGTCCTGGGCCTGCTGGATGTAGAGGGCGATGAGGTCGTTTTTGGTGCGAATCTTCCGTTCGAAAGAGCGGACTTTGGTTTGCAGCATCAGCCGGAAGGCGTCGTTGGCGGCGCTGGAGCTGAGGTTGGCGAGGTTGTCGCGCAGGGTGGCCAGCTCCGAATGGTCGTCTTTAAGCAGCTCGCGCAGGGTATCTGCCCGGAAGCGGGCGCGGGCCGCCGGCTCCGTCAGGGGGGGCTGTTCGGAGGCCCGCTTGCGCAGGTGGTACTCCAAGGCGCTGAGCTCGAAAATCTTGTCGCAGGCCACCATAAAGCGCTGCCAGATGCGGTCCGACTCTTCGCCGCGCACGGTGCCCACCTGCTTCCACTCGGCTTGCAGGGCCTTCGCCTGGTTGATGGCTTCCTGCGGGGGTACGCTCATCAGGGTTTCGGCGCGCTCGGCCAGGGCGCGCTTGCGGGCCAGCAGCACGTCGGCCGGGGCGGGCGTGCTGGTTAGGCCGGTGGCCTGCTGGGCCACGATGTGGGCTTTGAGGCGCTCGAAGAAATAGTTGTTGGCAGCACGGAAGCGCGTCCAGAGCTCGGAAGCCTGCTTTTTGGGTAGGTTGCCGTTGATGTCGCGCCAGGCCTGCTGCAACACCTTAAGCTGGCGCGAGGTGGTTTCGAACTGGTCGGAGTTTTTCAGGTTTTCGGCCTGCTGAATCAGGTCGAGGTAGCGGTTCTGAATGCGGTTGGCCATGGCCTTCTTATCCGACTGAAACGACTTGCGCCGGTCGAAAAAGGTCTGAATAGCGTTCTGGAAGCGGTTTTCGAGCTCCTCGGCGCGGGCCTTGTCCACGGGGCCGGTTTTCAGCCAGCCCTGGCGCAGGTCCTTCACCTTTTCGCTGGCCGACACCCATTCTACGCTGTCGCGCAGGGCCTCGGCTTCCAGAATAAAGCCCAGCTTGGTGGCCAGGTTCTTTTCGCGGTTCTGGGCCACGGTGATGCCAATGCCTTTTTCGGCCGTTGCTAGCCGGCGCAGCAGCTCCTCGAAGTCGCCGAGGCCATCGTAGCTGTTCAGTAGTTCCTTCAGGTGCAGTACCTTCATCAGGAAAGAGCCTTGGTTGTCGCTGGCGGCCATATTGGCTAGGGTGGTGTCGACTTTGGCCTGGAGCAGGCCGAAGCGCTGGGCAAAGTAGCGCAGGGCGGCTTCGTCGGTTTCCTTGACGAGGCCAATCTGGCGGGCGGGTTGGGCAAGGACGGCGCGCAGCCAGACGCCGCCGGCTTCCACGTAGCCGAAACGCTGAGCGTCGGCCAGCAAGTGGTCGGGTGATTCCATACTAGAAAGGTCCTCGTGGATAGGAAGTGTGTGGGGATAGGAGAAAGAGCGCGAAAAAAGGAAGTACCGGGGCCGGAGCGTGGAACAGGAAGGAATTACAAGTTTACGGTAAAAAGATGAAGCAGGGATGCCCCCTTCGCAGATATGTTCATGGTCGAATGTACGCGCCCCGTGCCGGGCTGGCTTGTGCGGGCCGGCTTGCCGTTCTTTGCGCTTCGCGGCCGCCGCTCAACCTTGGGTGCAGTGCCCGGTTTCATTCGTTATCCTCAACCCCTCCCATCCCATGAGCGACCAGCAGCCCACCATTATTTTCAGCATGGCCGGCGTGAGTAAGATTTACCCACCCCAGAAGCAAGTTCTCAAAAACATCTACCTCTCGTTTTTCTACGGGGCCAAAATCGGCGTGCTAGGCCTCAACGGCTCGGGCAAGTCGAGCCTGCTGAAAATCATTGCCGGCGTGGATAAGCAGTTTCAGGGCGAGGTGGTGTTCTCGCCGGGCTACTCGGTGGGATATCTGGAGCAGGAGCCCCAGCTCGACCCCACCAAAACGGTGCGCGAGGTGGTGGAAGAAGGCGCGGCCGAAACCGTGCGCCTGCTGAAGGAATACGACGAAATCAACGAAGCCTTCGGGGCCGAGGATGCCGACTTCGACAAGCTGCTGGAGCGCCAGGGCACCGTGCAGGAGCGCCTCGACCAGCTCGACGCCTGGAACCTGGACCAGAAGCTGGAGCGCGCCATGGATGCCCTGCGCACGCCCCCGCAGGAAGCCATTATCGGCAACCTCTCGGG
>JALYUI010000348.1 GCA_030853845.1 Bacteroidota bacterium
CTTCGACCCCGAGTTTTTCCCGCAGTACGAAACGGCCATCGTGGCCGATTTCAACCGGCAGTTTCCCGGGCAGCCCGTGGTGCTGAAGCAACGCAAAGGGCTGCGCGCCATGTTCCGCTAAGTTGGGCGAAGTCCCGCAAAGTTTTTTTGAACGGCAACTTTGCGAAACCTCGCCCAACTCCGCAAAACCTTGCGCTAACTCCCAACCAAACTCTATGGATTTCTCCAAGCTATACCGCCCTTCGGCCCTCAACAGCTTCCAGTTTATCGCCCTCACCGGCCTGCTGATGAGCGCGGGGGCGCATCTGATTCTCTTCTTCTTCGTGGGCCACACTCCCGCCGGTTTCAACTGGCTGTACGTGTGCTGGGCGGGGCTGTACGCGCTGGCTTCGCTGAAAAACCTGTTCGGCAAGCCCGATGCGCCGCACCACCATTAAGGCAGTTATC
This sequence comes from Bacteroidota bacterium, assembly GCA_030853845.1. Taxonomy (GTDB): domain Bacteria; phylum Bacteroidota; class Bacteroidia; order Cytophagales; family Hymenobacteraceae; genus Hymenobacter. Next base: position 448 of record JALYUI010000348.1, read on the forward strand.
AGTGAACAATGAGCAGTGAACAGTAAGCAAAATCGTTCGCGTGATACCCACCGGCTAACTGTTCACTGCTCATTGTTCACTGATAACTGTTCACTGTTCACTGTTAATTGCTCACTGATAACTGTTCACTGTAAATGTCGCCGACGCTCACGCCCCCCCTGCCCTCTTCCTCGCCCGCCGAAAAGCTGACCCTGGCGGTGGTGGCCGGCGGCCTGCTGGCCCTGCTGCTGGCCTGGGCCGATGCCGACCCGGCCCGCCGGCATACCTGGTTCTGGCTGGCCGTGGGGCTGGTGAGCGCCGGCACCCTGGCCTGGAGCGGCCTGAAATACGGCCGGCACCCCGCCGGCGTGCAGCAGGACAACCTCTGGCTGCGCTCCAGCACCGGGCGCGGGGCCCTGGGCTGGATTACCGGACTGGTGCTCACCGGTTTCTATGTTATTCTCTACTGGTTCAGCGACAACGACGGCAAGGGCAATTTCGGGCTGCTCACCCACTTGGTGCACCCGCTCGACGGCCTCAGTCAGCTGCTGCGCGGTAAGCCGGCCGACCAGTGGTTTCTCTACGGCACTTTCTACACCCTGGCGGTGCTGCTGATGGGCAGCCGGGCGCTGTTCAAATACCGGCACTCACGCTACCAGGTCATTCGCACCAGCTCGGTGATGTTTTTCCAGTTGGGCTTCTCGTTTCTGATTCCCGGGCTGCTCCAGTTTTTCCAGAAGCCCGAGTTTTACTTCGACTACTTCTGGCCGCTGCATTACCAATATTTGTGGCCTAACGATATTCAGGACCTGCTGAAAAACGGGCAGGGGCTGGGGGTTTTCATGGTGTTCTGGGGCGCGGTGATGTCGTTTGTGGCCACGCCGGTGCTCACCTATTTCTACGGCAAGCGCTGGTACTGCTCGTGGGTGTGCGGCTGCGGCGGCCTGGCCGAAACCGCCGGCGACCCCTACCGGCAGCTGGCCGACAAAAGTCGCGCCGCCTGGCGCTGGGAAGTCCGTATTATTTATACCGTACTGGGGCTGATAATTGCCATTACGGCGCTGCTGTGGGTGCATTTTGCCACCCACGGCGACCTGCTGGGCCAGGTGGGCACGGTGGCGGCCAAGTGGTATGGCTTTGCCATCGGCTCGGTGTTTTCGGGCGTAATCGGGGTAGGCTTCTACCCCATTATGGGTTCGCGGGTGTGGTGCCGCTTCGGCTGCCCGATGGCGGCCTACCTGGGCCTGCTCCAAAAGCACTTCTCCCGCTTCCGCATCACCACCAACGGCGCACAGTGCATCTCGTGCGGCAACTGCTCGAACGTGTGCGAAATGGGCATCGACGTGAAGGTGTACGCCCAGCGCGGCGAGCCCATCGTGCGGGCCTCGTGCGTGGGCTGCGGTATGTGCAGCACCGCCTGCCCACGCGGCGTGCTCAACCTGGAAAACGGCCCCCGCCCTGGCCGTACCCAGGCTTCGCCGCTCATTCACGCCGATTCGCTGCGGATTTTGAGCTAGCGTTTTCTGGCCGGAGCAACCCGCCTGCTTACTTTCGGAAACTCAGCAAGCCGCTGGGCTGGAGCCATGCTTTCAGGGTGGAGTAGGGAATAAGGCAGGTGCCATCGGGTTCGAGTGCCTGTATTACGTGCGGAAACTCAAAGCTATGGTAAAGCTCCAACCCTTTAGTAGTCAGGCCAAACTCATCGAAATGCGGCTGGCCGGGAGCAAATATTACTTTTTTCAGCTTGGCGTTCCAGCCGAATCGTTCCTCAATATCGGGCCGCTCCCCGGCTTCCATGTCCGGGTAGTCGGTCGGCAATGCGGCAACGGTGGTCGCTACTGCCCGGCTGATAGAGGCCTGCCAGCGTCGCCGCAGCGCCAGCGTATCCTGCACCAATTGGCCGACCGTCAGCAGCTGGCCCGTGCGCAGATTGAACGTTGCGTGATGAGTAGCCGTGGAAGGATATGCTCCCATGTACTCATAATGCAACGCCACCGATAGCAGGTAATGCCCATTATAGAGCACGTCGTAGCTGGCATTGGTGAACCCATGCCTATTCGCGGCCTTATATTCCGCCAGGGCCTGCTGCACTGCCCGCGTCGCCGATTGGCCAGCCGGCTTTTCCAGATTCTCCGCAAAAATGTCCGCCAGCTGCCGGTTAACACGGGCGGCCACGGCAGCATCGGGGAGCAGCACCTGCACCAGCATAAAGCGGCGAGAGGCATCACTTTGCACGCCCCGGACCTGGGCGCGGCCGGCAACCGGCATCACCGACGCACCTGCTGAGGCCTGCCGCGTTGGCGTTTGGGCCAGGGTCAGGTGAGCGGCCAGCAGCGGAAACAAGACCAAAAGCAGGAAACGAGACATTGGAAGGGCGATTGACAACGTGATTTCAGAAAAATTAGTGGCTTTGCTCCAGCTGCTGCTTGAGTACCGCATTGCGCGCCCGCAAAAATCGGGTCAGATAGCGTTTCAGGAAAAGCGCATCGCAACATCGGCCCACGAACCCTAGCGGACTACTGAACTCAAATACGTCGCGCACGCGGGTGCCGCCGGGCACGGCCTCGAAATAATGGTCGTGCCGCAAGGTGCGAAAGGCGCCCCTGCACCAACTCATCACTGAAATGGTGCGGGGGCGACGCCGCCGTAATGCGCACCCTTAGGCGCTGGCGGATGCCGAAGTGGCGCGCTTCCCAGGTCACCACGTCGCCGAGGGCCGGTTGGCTGCTCGCCGGGCCAGCTACCAGCCGCTCGCCGGTCTGGCTGGTTGATTCGAGGTGCGCCTGTACGTTGAGGGCCAGGGCATAGCACGCGGTGGGGGGCGCGTGCACCAGCATTTCCAGCTCGATGCGGGCCATCTGGCAGCTTAGGCGGGTAGCCCGCGCAGCACCTCTTTAGCGTTGCTCACGTGGTCGGTAGCCCCGCTCAGCGAGTTGAAAATGTACTGAATAACGCCCTCTTTGTCAATTACGAACGTGACGCGACCGGGCAGCAGGCCCAGCAGGGCGCGGGGCACCTCGTAAAGCTTGCGCACTTTGCCATCGGTATCGGCCAGTAGCTCGAAGGGGAGGTTGTGCTTGGTGGTGAATTTCTGGTGCGACTTCTCGCTGTCGGAGCTAATGCCCACAACTTCGGCCCCGAGGTCCTTGAAGTCCTCATACTGGTCGCGGAACGAGCAGGCTTCGGCGGTGCAGCCGGGCGTGTCGTCCTTCGGGTAGAAGTAGAGCACCACGTGGCGGCCGCGCTGCTCGCCCAGGCGGAACGTCTTACCGGACGTGGTGGTGAGGGTAAAATCGGGAGCGGGCTGGCCAACCTGAAGCATATCTGAGGTAATTAATTGAGGCTGCAAGGTAAGCCGGGCGTAAGGCTTTGGCCGCTGCCGCGTCATCTTTGCAGTCCTATAACTCAGTTTCCATGCCCGAGCCCCGCGTCAGCGTCATCATTCCCGCCCACAACGAGGCCCGAGCCATCGGCCTGGTGCTGACCGAAATTCCGGCTGGCCTGGCGCAGGAAGTGATTGTGGTCGACAACAACTCTTCGGACGACACGGCTGAAGTGGCCCGGGCTGCCGGGGCCACCGTGCTGCGCGAGCCGCGCCCCGGCTACGGCTACGCCTGCCTGGCGGGCATGGCTCACGCCTTCGGCCAGCCGCAATCCGGGCAGCCCGACATCGTCGTATTTCTCGACGGTGACCACTCCGATTTTCCCGAACAGATGCCTGAACTCCTGGCCCCGCTGCTGCGCGGCGAAGCCGACCTCGTGATTGGCTCCCGCGCCCTGGGTGTGCGCGAAAAAGGCTCCCTCCTGCCCCAGCAGCGCTTCGGTAACTGGCTGGCGGCCCGCCTGATTAACCTGCGCTACGGGGGCACCGTCACTGACCTCGGCCCGTTTCGGGCGGTGCTGGCCCCGGCCCTGCTCCAAATCGGCATGGAAGACAAAACCTACGGCTGGACCGTGGAAATGCAGGTGAAGGCCGCCCGCCTGGGTCTGCGCACCGTGGAAGTGCCCGTGCGCTACCGCAAGCGCATCGGCACGAGCAAGGTATCGGGCACGGTGCGTGGCACGCTGGGGGCCGGCTATAAAATTCTCTGGACGATTTTTAAATACTGGTAAACCAAAGACAGTTTCCGGTTACTCGTTTCCCGTTTCTGGTTATTGCCGGGTAAAAATTCTTATCTAAGTGCAGCATGACCAACTGACGAGTTCCAAACCAGAAACTGGTAACCCGTAACAAGTAACTCATTTCTTCTCCGGCGCGGGTAAATTTGTAGCCCGGGCCGCGCCAGGCCGGGAGCTTTTCTCTTTTTGCTTTGCTGCACGTTTTTTCTGGTTCCTGCTGATGGTGGTACTGCCGATTTTGCTGGTAGTGCTCTATGGCCTGTGCCTGCTATTTATTCTGGGCTTCAGCGTGGGGCAGTGGCAGCTGACGCGGCTGGCGCAGCGGGCCTACCGGCAGGGCCTGCCCCCCGCCCCGCCGGCCCCGGCCGCCTGGCCCCGCGTACTGGTGCAGCTGCCGCTCTACAACGAGCTGAACGTGGTGGAGCGCCTCATCGACGCCTGCGCCGCCCTCGACTACCCCGCCGACCGCCTGCACATCCAGGTGCTCGACGACTCGACCGATGCGACCTCGGCCCTGGCCGCCGCCCGCGTGGCCCACTACGCCGCCCGGGGCCTCAGCATCAGCCACCTACAGCGGCCCAACCGCGCCGGCTTCAAGGCCGGGGCGCTGCGCTTCGGGCTCGAAGGCAACACCGACGAATACGTGGCCATTTTCGATGCCGACTTCATACCCGAACCGGATTTTCTGAAGCGCGTCATCCCCTTTTTCCTGCCCGACGAGCGCATCGGCGTGGTACAAACCCGCTGGGGCCACCTCAATGAGGAAGAGTCGCTGCTTACCCGCTTGCAGGCGTTCGGGCTGAATGCCCACTTTCTCATCGAGCAGGTGGGCCGCAGCCACGCGGGCTACTTCCTGAACTTCAACGGTACGGGCGGCATCTGGCGGCGGACCTGCATCGACGATGCCGGTGGCTGGCACACCGACACCCTCACCGAAGACCTGGACCTGAGCTACCGCGCCCAGCTGCGCGGCTGGCGCTTCCTGTACCGCCCCGATATCGTGGCCCCCGCCGAGCTGCCCGCCGTGATGGATGCCCTCAAGTCGCAGCAGTTCCGCTGGACCAAGGGCGCGGCCGAAACCGCCCATAAGCACCTGGGCAACGTGTGGCAGTCGGCCCGGCCGCGCGCCGTGAAGCTACAGGCCAGCTTCCACCTGCTCAACAGCTCGGTGTACGTAGTGATACTGCTGATGGCCCTGCTGAGCGTGCCGCTGGTATTTGTACGGGCCGAGTACCGCGCCTACAAGCTGATTTTCCGGCTGGCCTCGGTGTTTCTGCTGGGCTTCGCACCCCTCATCTACTACTACTACACGGCCTGGCGGCTGGCCCACCCCGAAAAGCCGCTGTGGCGCTACCTGGGCTTTTTTCTGCTGTTTCTGTCGGTGTCGATGGGCCTGGCGCTGCACAACACCCGGGCCGTAATCCTCGGCTGGCTGGGCCGGCGCACGCCCTTCGTGCGCACGCCTAAGGCCGGCACCGTGGCCCCCACCCGGCGGCGGCGCTACCGCACCGGCGGCGTGGGTGGGCTGGTGCTGCTCGAAGGACTGCTGGCCGGGTATTTCGCCTTCGGCTTCGCGGCCGGCGTCTACTTCGACGATTACGGCCTGCTCCCCTTCCACGCGCTGCTGACCGTGGGTTTTGCCACCATCGGCTACTACTCGGTGCGCGATGACCGGTAGCGGGACGCTGGCTTCGGCGGCCGGGCCGGTAGGCCGGTTCGGGCCGCGCCCCTCGCTGGCGCAGCTGGCGGCGTTGCTGGGCTCGGGGGTGGCCTACGCGGGGCTGGCCTACGGCACGCCGCGGGCGGCCTTCGGGCAGCTGCTGATGCTGGCCGGGGTGGCGCTGCTGGCCTACGCGCTGCTGCTGCGTACGCGGCTGCCGCTGCGCTGGGGCCTGGGAGCAGCGCTGGCCTTCCGCCTGCTGTGGCTGCCGGCCGAGCCCGCCTTTTCCGACGACGTGTACCGCTTCCACTGGGACGGCCTGCTGGTGGCGCACGGCGTTAACCCCTTCCGCTTCCGACCCGACGAGCTGATTGCCGACGGCGGCCGGGCCGCATTTCCCAAAACCACCCTTCGCGCAGAAGTGCTGCCCGAATTTCAGCAGCTTTACCGCCAGCTCAACTCGCCCCATTATTACTCGGTGTATCCGCCGGTGTGCCAGGCAGTTTTCGGGGTGGCGGCCGGGCTGTTTCCCCACTCGGCGCGCGGGTTTGCCCTGGTGCTGCGGCTGGCCATACTGGCCGCCGAGGCCAGCAGCGCCTGGCTGCTGCTGGCACTGCTGCCGGCCTGGGGGCTGGCCCGGGGCCGGGCGCTGCGCTACCTGCTGCACCCGCTGGTCATCATCGAGCTCACCGGCAATCTGCACTTCGAAGCCCTGGCCCTGAGCTTCGTGCTGCTGGCGCTGTGGCTGCTACACCGGCAGCAGTGGGTACGCTCGGCCGTGGCCCTGGGCTTGGGCGTGGCGTCGAAGATGCTGCCGCTGCTGGCGTTGCCGCTGCTGTGGCGGCGGCTGGGCGGGGGGCGGCGCTTTTTGGCCTACGCGGGGCTGGTGGGCGGCACGCTGCTGCTACTGTTCGGCCCGTTTCTGTCGTTCGATTTGGTGGTGCACCTGGCCCGCAGCCTCAACCTGTACTTCCGCAGCTTCGAGTTTAATGCCAGCGTGTACTACCTGCTGCGGGCGGTCGGCTATCACCTCACCACCTACAACGAGATTGCGCGCATTGGCCCCGCGCTGGCCCTCGTGGCGGCGCTATTCGGGCTGGCGCTGGCCTGGCGCGAGCGGCAGCCACGCCTGCGCACCCTGCCCACCGCGCTGCTACTGCTGCTTACGGTGTACTACCTGCTGGCCACCACGGTGCATCCGTGGTACATCACGCCGCTTATTGCGCTGGCCCCGCTTACCCGCTTCCGGTTTCCGCTGGCTTGGGGCGGGCTGGTGCTGCTATCGTATTCGGCCTACCGCACGGCGGCTTATCAGGAAAGCCTCTGGCTGGTGGCGCTGGAATATGCAGGGGTCTACGCCTGGCTGGGCTGGGAGCTGCTGGGCGGCGGGGTTCGGGAAGAACGTCATGCAGAGCGAAGCGAAGCATCTTTACCTCAATAGTAATCTGATTACTGCTGCGGTAGAAATGCTTCGCTTCGCTCTGCATAACGTTCTGTTTTCACTCAACACCCTACGCCTACTTCGGCCAGTAGGCGTAGCGGCGGGTACCTTTCAGCTTGAGGGTGCGGCCGTCCCAAGTGGTTTGATGAAGCAGCACGTTGGGGTAGGTTTTGGCGAACCAGTACACGTTCTGCTTGTCGGGAGCCAGCTGCACGGCCACGCGCCAGGCCGGCTCGGGGGTTTCGGCGGCGGGTGCTTCGGTGGTAGTCAGGTGGGCCTGATAGTAAACGGGCGCAGTGGCTTTGCTGGTTTGCTGCAGGTCCATCACCGTCAAATCGAACGCGGGTTTTTGCTCGAAACGCAGGGCGCGCAGGCTATATAGCAGGGCATCTTCGAGTAGCACATCGCGGCGCAGGTCGCGGCTGCCCACGCCCTGCTGGTCCCAATAGGAGTTGTAGCTTTCCTTGAGATTTACCCCGTCATCTACAATGGTTTTAAAGGTGTTACCACACCATTCCTGCGACGATGAGGTCAGCTTGTACAGGGCTACCGGCTGGTCGCGCCGAAAGAACAGCGAGGTCAGGTAGTGGTAAGGGTAGTTATCGGCCGGTATCGCGCAGAACTCGTTCACCTTCATCACCGGAAACAGGTCGGCCCGCTCATAGTCATCGGTCTTCACGTTGAATTCCTGGTTGAATTCCTCCTTCACCGTGATGAGCGTGTAGTCGAAGGTGCGCTTCTTTTTGTACACCACGCGCTCGGCCTCGTAGGTCGCAACTTCGGCCAGGCCGTCTTCCCAGTATTTGTTCATGGCCCAGCTCTCATCAAAGTGGGGTATTACCAGCTGTAGGGCCTGCGCATTGGCAATTTTGCGGGCCTTCTCGGCTTTTACAGCCTTTTCTTCACAGCCCGACAGGGCGCAGATTCCAGTCAGGGCCAGCAGAGTAAATAAGTGTTTTTTTCGCTGCATAAGTAGAAGTACGGAGCCGGACGGACCTTTTTAGTTCCCAGTACGCAAGTTAGGTACCTCAGTTTAAGTAGTAGCCGTAGCATCCGGCCCGGCCAGGGCGGGGTGCGTGGCATTCCAGGCGGCCAGGTCGTCGGCCGTGTCCACGTCGCGCAGCTCGGGCAGCAGGGCCACGCGCAGGCCCAGCCGCCGCGCATCGGCCACGGTGTCAGCTAGTACCGTGGCGGTGCTCCACGTCTTATTTTCGAACAGCTCGGGTTGCGGGCGGCGCAGGCCCAGCAGGTAGTAGCCGCCGTCGGTGGCCGGCCCCAGCACTACATCGGCCGTTTCTAGGGCGGTAAAGGCTTCGGTGAGGTGGCCGGCGCGCAGGCCCGGGCAGTCGGTGCCGATGATGGCCACCCGTTCCGCTCCGGCGGCGAAAGCGGCCGCGAAGGCGGTGGTCATGCGCGCGCCCAGGTCGCCCTCGGGCTGGCAGCGGGCGGCGTGGGTGGCCCACTCAGCCGTTTCGGCGGTGCTGGGTTCGGGGCCAGCCGTGTCGGCCAGCCACACGGTGGTGGGCACGCCGGCCGCCACGATGGCCGCGTTGGTGATGGCCAGCAGCTCGCGGTACACGGCCAGGGCAGCGGGCTGACCCACCCCGGCGGCGAGGCGGCTTTTCACGCGGCCCAGGGCCGGCACGCGGGCAAATACCAGCAGGTGGCAGGCAGGTCCGGCCAGTTGCGGAGCGGCGGCAGCGGTGGGTTGGTCAGTCATTTAAGGAGTCCGCCATAAGCAGCAGTAAGACAACTAATATTTATCAGATTTACAACAACATAGAGTCTGAATTCCGCCTACTAATTTCCGACTACCTACTTACTTTGTTGCCACGCCGGAGCCACAAGCCCCAGAGCGTGGAATACGGATGGATGTCGGCCGTCGGGCCGGCGGCGTTCACGACCGGATGGCCTTCGTTCACCCACTCAAAAATGCCGCCGTGGAGGTTGCGCACGTTCCGGAAGCCCAGGGCCAGCAGGCGCTCGCCCAGCCGCTCGCTGCGCACGCCCACCGAGCAGTACACCACCACGGGCTGCCGGCGGTCGAGGCCCGGCAGCTGCGCCGTCGCAATCGAGTCGGCATTCACGAACTGCGCGCCGGCCAGGTGGCTCACCCGGAATTCGGCAGGCGTGCGCACATCGAGCAGCAGCGGGGCGGGCGGCACGGCCAGCTCCTGCGCCAATCGGGCCACCGTCAAGCGGGGCACGGTGTTGTGGTACAACGTTTTCAGTAACATACGGTACACGGGAGCGGGCTCGGTGGCGGGCGGCTGGTTGCCGCTGCCGCAGCCGGCCAGGGCCAGCCCCACGCAGCTGGCGGCCGCCAGCAGGGCCACCCGAAAAGCGCACGCGGTTTTCATGGCTCAAGTAGTTGCGTTAAGCCGTGGCCCCGCCGCAGCTGGAACCGGCCCCGGCCGTGCAGCCGTAGCAGTGCTGGTTCACCACGATGGCGCGGGCCTGCAAGGCGGCCAGGTCAAAATCGCGGATGTGCTGAGCCGCAGTGCGGGCTACCGGCAGGTCGAGCATCTGGTTGAAGTCGCAGTCGTAGAGCAGGCCGTCCCAGCCCACCGAGATGGTGCTGCGGCACATCACGTTGGCGGCAGCCACGGGGTTATAGGCCTCCACCAGCTTGGCCATGTAGGCGTCGTAGTTGCCGCTCTCCACCAGGTAGTCGAGAAATCGGCTCACCGGCAGATTGGTAATGGCCAGCAGATTGTTGAACGTGATGCCGTGCTCGCGCCCAAGGCGCTGCTTGAACTCCCGCTCCAGACTGGCCTGATTGCCAGGCAAAAATGCCCCGGAAGGGTTGTACACCAAATCCAGATTCAGGTCCGAGCCCTCTACGCCGTAGCCCACGGCGTTCAGCATTTTCAGGGCCCGAACCGAGCGGTCGAACACGCCTTCGCCGCGCTGGGCATCGGTGCGGCTGGCGGCGAAGTGCGGCAGCGACGACACGACCCGCACCCGGTGCCGGGCGAAGAATTCGGGCAGGTCGTGATACTTCTTGTTGGCCACGATGATGGTGAGGTTGCAGCGCACGATGGTTTCGCGGCCCAGCGCCGAAATGCCTTCCACGAACCAGCGGAAATCGGGGTTCATCTCCGGCGCGCCCCCGGTCAGGTCCACGGTTGCAATATCGGTTTGGGCCAGCGCGTCGAGGCATTGCTGCATCGTTTCGCGGGTCATAATTTCGGTGCGGTCGGGGCCGGCATCGACGTGGCAGTGCTTGCACACCTGGTTGCACATCTTGCCCACATTCACCTGCAGCACCGAAATGGAGGTGGGGCGCAGGGGTAGCAGGCCGGCGTCGCGTAGCTTGGCGGCGAAGGCTGGAAAGGCCAGGCCCGTAGTCTGGGCCTGGCTCAGCACATCGAGCTGAAACGTGGAATCGGCCAGCGCGTGGTGCTGGGCGTGCAGCGACTTGGTGGGAGATACGGACACGAAAGGAGAGATTTAGGGGAAAAGAGGATGGGAACAAGGAATAGAAAATCGGCGAATTGAGCAAATTGAATAGATGAAACCGGTGCTGAAGCCTGCGTTATTCCAGTACCACGGAATGCACCCCAATTTCTTCTATCCTCCCATTCCCTGCTGCTTATCACCAACTACATCGACAGCTCTTTGGCTTTGTTCATCATCATGGTGGCGTGTACCAGCGTAGCCCCACCCTTAATGGCGGCTCCTACGTGCACGGCTTCCATCATCTGGGCCTCGTCGGCCCCTTTTTGCAGGGCATCGGAGGTGTAGGCATCGATGCAGTACGGGCACTGCACCACGTGGGCCACGGCCAGGGCAATCAACGATTTCTCGCGCTCCG
>JALYUI010000371.1 GCA_030853845.1 Bacteroidota bacterium
CCCTGCGCCAGCGGCATTTCTATGCCTCGGATGACTGGAACGCGGAAGTGACGTTCACGCTGAACAGCCAGCCGATGGGGTCGATTTTCGCGGACCAGGTGCCGGCCTCGATGACGGTGAACGTGAGCGACGCCGACAACGAGCCGGTGAGTTCAGTGCGGGTGCTGCGCGGGGAGCCGGGCAGCGGGGCTGTGCCGGTGGTGGTTGCCACCGCGGCGGCCGGCGCGACGGCATTGAGCTACGTGGACCCGCAGGGCGTGAACACGACGGCTTATTACTATGCGGTGATTGCGCAGGCCGATGGGGACAGCATCGTGACGTCGCCCATCTGGTACACGCGCCGCATCATCACGGGCACCACGCCTGAGGCGGAAGCGGTGGCGCTGGCAGTATTCCCGAACCCGACGGCGAGCACGGCGACGCTCTCGTACTTCTTGCCGGTGGCAGGAGCGGTGCGGGCCGAGGTGTATGACGCGGTGGGCCGGCGCATGGTGGACTTGGCAGCTGGGGAGCGGCAAAGTGCTGGACCGCACACGCTAGTAGTGCCGGCACTGGCACCAGGGCTGTACACGGTGCGGCTTGTGCATGACGGGGGAACGGCTTACCGCAAACTGGTGGTAGAATAAAGCTGGCAGCAGATAGCGAATATTCATTCCGCTATTCCGACCCCGACCCTGCTCCAGAGGCCGTGGGGCACCTGCGGCACTACCCTGGTGGCTTTTGAGTACGTGGTGAAGAGACGACCGTACGAGCGCGTGCAAGAGTTCCCTCCAGACCGACCGTGGCATGACGCACCAGCTGTCAGCGTGTATTTTAAAACCGCTGACCCGGGAATCGCTTATGCAGAATTTTAAGGCTCCTTTGCTTGAACGGTAGGAATTAGCCCGGCCTCTGGTGGCCAGCTGGCCCCATAGTACTGGGTGAGTTCAAGAAACCAGTCTACGATTCAAAATTTACGAAGATAGCCCGCAGGGATGATTTTCGTAAACGCCCAAAATGGAGCCTGGTCCCCGCCAAAGTATACCGGCCGAGGGCCGCGCAGGCGGGGCAAAAGCGGTGCGATTCCAAGACCCCGCTCATAACAAATGGTATGTAAATGGTTAATAGCCCATCGCTGTCGCGCATCTACAACCTATACCAATCCAATAGGGAGCCCTTCCGCCTTCCGGGAAACCAAAAATGTCCGCCGACCTGCGCCCCGCCGCCGCCGACTCGACCGCCGCCAAGCGTACCGCCCGCTTCCTGAAGCCCCTGCGCAAGGATGCCGCCCTGGCCGAAGCCGTGGCCGTCATTTCCGACGAGCTGAAGTAGGAGTTGCTGAAGCAGCTTGAGAAACGTAAACGCCCCCGTCGCTGCAGTAGCGGCGGGGGCGTTGTTTATTTGAGAGTACTTTCAGGGAACGGAAGATATAGCACGTAAGGCTTAAAAAGCGTCCTTTGATACCATATTGTTTACAAATTGCACATGACGTTTACAGAACGTAAAATCGGCTAAGCCTCATTTTAACTACCCTTTGCGGGGGCAGTCAGGATGAACTAATCACCATGCCTATTCAGGCTATTTAAGACAGCTTCTAGATATGTTTGTGCTAATAATGGTACCCTTTTGGGCTCTGATGCTAATCCTGAAAGTGCTTGTTTATGCAGCTACAAAGAGCATTTCCATCAGGCGAGGAGCCAGTACTTGGTTTTGGGGCTATCTACTGAGTGAAATTTGTTTATTCCCGCTAAGTTTTGGCAATACTTGGCGGGTTATCAGGTTATTTCCTGGGGCCGCATGGCTTCTAGATACCGTAACAATCAAAGGAAAGCATCTTAGCCCGAGTACCGGAGACAGCCTAATCTTCCTTTTTGTCTACTTTGCCCTGGTAGGCATCATCACCACCATCTGCTCCGTGTGGATACGTCGCCGAAAAGCTCGTAAAGCTGTTGAGCAGCCCCCTTCTTTAAACTCGGCTCCATACCGCAAAACGCCCCCGTCGCTGCAGTAGCGGCGGGGGCGTTTTGCGGTATGGAGCGTTTTTAGAAAACGGAAATGATAGCACGTTCAGACGCTAGAAGTCTCCTCTGATACCATACATTACATTTACGAGTAGTTGATGCGCGTTTACAGTATGTAAATGGGTACGTACTTCATCTGAACAGCCCTTTCCTTAAACGTCATGAAAAAAGTCGTACTGTATGCTTTAGGAACCGCTTTTGCCATGTTTTTATGGGCGGCCGTCATCTTTTTGGGAACCCTAAACGGCTGGTTGCATCAGCCCATTACGAAACGAAACACCGCCCCGGATTTTATCGCAGCCACCGAAGCAGAAATTGACAAACAATTCGTAGGCAATTTTGCGCTGGCA
>JALYUI010000385.1 GCA_030853845.1 Bacteroidota bacterium
GCTCGCCATCCGTCAGGGTTGCGGCGGCAGCTTCCAGGGCCGTAATCGAGGCTGCCAGCTGGCCTTCGTCCAGCCCCATTTCGACGGCTTCGCGCAGGGCATTTTTGCGGGCCGTGCGCTTGGCCCCGCCCCGCGAGCGGCGCTTCTTCTTGTAGCTGGCTTCCGCGCCATCCGTTTCCAGCGGCGTGGTTTCGGCCCCGGGAGTCGCTTCCGGGGCCGAAGCCACGGGCGTTAGCTCAACGTTTTGATTCGAAGTCAGCAACGGAGCCGGGGCAAATTCATCGGCCTGGGCGAAGTTTGCCGCCTGGAATTCCTCGATTTCCGACGGCTGCGCGGCCTGGCCCTTTCCGCGTCCATCGCGCCGCCCGCGCTCGGGCCAGGCCGGCCGCGCCGCCCGCTGCGCCCGGAACTCCTCGGGCGACAGACGTGCCGGCCGGCCTTCGCCGCCGGGCTGGGCCGCTGCGGAGGCATCTTGGGCTGCCTCCTTTGCTTCATTGGTTCGCGTGGCGGGCGCTATGGCCTTCGCCACCACGGCCGGGGCCTCATCACCAATATCGATGCGCTCCTCGCCATCTTCCGGCTCGGCCATTGGCTGGGGCTGGTAGGGGAGAGGCAGCGCCGCGATGCGGGCGTGCACAGTGCGCAGCTCGTCGGCCACGTCTACCTGTCGCAGGGCCAGCTGCTCCAGCTGGGTGCGGGTGTTTTCCAGAAACTGCCGGTGCTCGGGGGCACCCTCATGCAGCGGCCGGTGGCCCAGGGCCTGCCGCACCGCTGCCCACTCCTTGCGGAAACGGCCGAATTCAGCATCGAAATACGTGCGGGCAAACTTGTCCCAGATGTAGTCCTCGGCTACTTCCGACGGGTGCAGCATATCGGCCGCGTAGAAGCGGTAGTCGCGCAAATCATCCGTCAGCAGCTCGAATGCCGGGAAATAGGCCACGCCCGGTAGCAAATCGCTCAGAATGTGCGTCGCCACGCGCAGCACCGACTTGCTCACCGCGTTCAGCGGCAGCGTGTCTTTGAGGTGGCGCACGGGGCTTACGGTCAGCACGAAGCGCAGCTCCGGGTTGAGGCGGCGCAGGTAGGCGTGGGTTTCGGCCAGGGCGTTGATGATTTCATCGGGCGTGAGCAGCTCACGCACGAACAGGTCGGCCGACTGCTTGTGGCAGTTGCTCACCAGCTCGCCGGTTTCGCGCAGGCGGTAGGCCCAGGCGGTGCCCAGCGTCAGCAGCAGCACGTCGGCATTTTGTAGAAATTCGCCCGTCTGGCGCACCGCTTCCTGGATGTACTGGAGCAGCTCCACCGGCGATTCGGCCCCAATGCTGCCGTGCAGGTCGTAGCTCTGCCAGCGGCCCCGGGCCTGCACCAGGTGCTGCTGCCAGTCCACGTCTTCGCCGGCGGCGGCGCGCAGCAGCCGGGCCAGCGCAAGCGGCTGAAACACGGTGCCAAACGGGTTCACCCGCGTTTCTACCTTGTGGCCTTCCAGCCGCTTGCCGATGCTGTCGGCGAAGCAGGAGCCCATCGTCAGTACCCGCGCCGTGCGCGGCAGCTGCCCGGCAGCCGGGGCAATTGTCAATTCAGTTCTAAACATTAACGCAAAAATAGCCCGCAGCCGGGCAAGCACCCGATAAGCGGCCGAATAAAAAAAACCTGCCCCAATCGTTGCCCTGTCCTTACCCAAATCGGGGGCCGTTGGTCCGGTCCGACCGCCCTAGGCGGGCCGGGCGGGCGAAGTGAGGTTGGAATCGTTGGTGTAGCAACTGGTCAGACTATCTGGGGCGGTCCGACCAGACCAATGGCCCACCGTTATACCGCAGCCAGATAATGAATGTTGGGAAAGAACGAAAGGGTCCGCCAGCGGCCGAAGATTCTTTGGCGGCGGGGTCGTACCCGGTAGGGCTGCTGCCTGGAAGCAGGGGCGGACGAGTTGGGTAAATCGAGAATAGAAGAAAGTTGAAAAGTCCTTTTTTGCGCGGGTAATTATGTGCTGCTGTAAGCACTGAAGCAGGATAGCAAGGGCTAAATGATGGATTTAAGGGGAATAAGAAAGTCCGATTAGTTGATGTATTTATTTGCGTCCCGCAGAAAGCTGTTCTACGTTTAATGCGCCCTGTCCTTCCCCCTGTCAGGTAACGGCTTCCCGGATACTACTCATTCCCCGCCATGAAACGTCTGACCTATCCGCTGCTGCTGGCCGCCCTGCTGGGGTTGAGCCAATGCCACAAGAAAGACCCTGAACCGGTCGACCAACTGCCCCCCGCCACCCAGACCGGGGCCACACCTTCGGCTGCCTCGTCAATGGCCAAGGCTGGACCCCTCAAGGCTATAACGGCACGTCCAACTACAGTGTGTACTACGACCCATCTTACCGAAAAGGCACTCTAAATGTGGCTACATACCGATATAATGCGAGTGGCAGTAATAATCGGCAGGATATCATCATATTCTCGGATAGTCTGACTGCTGTGGGTGTCTATCCATTGACAATCCGCAACCATCAGGAAGCACTCTTTTACGGTACCAGTGGCCAATGCGAATTCCATCAGAATGAGGGATACTATCGAAAAGGCATGCTAACCATCACCCGGCTGGACCTGCAAGCCGGCATCATCTCGGGCACGTTCTCCTTCACGCTCTATAAGCCGGGCTGCGATTCGGTGTGCGTCACCGACGGGCGCTTTGACAAAAGGCTCTAATCCTTTCCTTTTTCTCATGAAAACCTACCTGCTGCTGTTGGCCGCCCTGCTGGGGCTGAGCCAATGCCACAAGAAAGACCCCGAACCGGTCGACCAATTGCCGCCGGCCACTCAGACCGGAGCCAACACCTTCGGCTGCCTCGTCAATGGCCAAGGCTGGACCCCGCAAGGCTATAACGGCAGGTCCAACTATAGTCTCGTTTATGATGCAGGGTACCGGAATGGCACTCTCAATATTAGCACTTATCGGTATGGTGGTAATGGGTCACCCGATGTACAGTACATCACGCTGGCTTCGGATAGCTTAAAAGCAATTGGACGCTACCCGCTAACAATTCCGCACCATCAAGAAGCGCTATTTTCTGATAGTAGAACTAAATGCGAATTCTTAGGCGGTGACCCATACTATCGCCGGGGCACTTTAACCATCACCCGGCTAGACCTACAAGCCGGTATCATCTCGGGCACGTTCGAATTCACGCTGGCTAAGCCCGGCTGCGACACCATCAAAATCACTCAAGGGCGCTTTGACAAGCGCTTATAATCAGTTCCACTCACCACTTCGCTTTTTGCTCATGAAAACGTATCCGCTTTTATTGGCTGCCCTGCTGGGGTTGAGCCAATGCCACAAGAAAGACCCCGAACCGGTCGACCAACTGCCCCCCGCCACCCAGACCGGAGCCAACACCTTCGGCTGCCTCGTCAACGGCCAAGTCTGGACCCCGCAAGGCTACAACGGCAGGTCCAACTACAGTGTATCGTATGATGCAGGGTTAAACGGGGGTGTTTTTGACTTAAGTGTCTACAGGTATAATCCGGGTTCTCCCGATGAGCAATCCCTTGTTCTATATGCCAATCAGGCAGCAAGAGCAGGTGATTATTCTTTTCGTAGTCCTCAGAGGACGAGGGCAAGTTTTGAAGACGATAAAACAAACTGTTATTGGAGCAGCCGTGACAGTGCAACCACTTATCGCCGGGGCACTTTAACCATCACCCGGCTGGACCTGCAAGCCGGCATCATCTCGGGCACGTTTTCCTTCACGCTCCATAAGCCGGGCTGCGACTCGGTGCGCGTCACCAACGGGCGCTTTGACAAAAAACTCTAACTTTTTTCCTTTCCGCTCATGAAACACTTTTTTGCTTTGTTGCTGGCCGCCCTGCTGCTGGCTGGCCCCGCGTTGGCCCAGACGACCGACCCGGTGCGCACCAAACTGGACCTGATATTCGCAAACCTTGACAAAAGCCAGGTGCCCACCGGCCGGCTGGCCGAAGCCGCCGTGCCGCTGGCCCCGCTGGCCAACTTCGACGGCGTGGTGCTGCGCGACACCGGCCGCGCCGACCTCGACAACTTCCGCCACCTCTATGCCACGGCCCTGAGCGCCCGGCTGGCCGGCACCGAAACCCTGCCCGAGCTGCCGGTTTTCAACCAGCGCGTGCGCGCCGCCGCCCCCGCCCCGGGCGGGGCCATTCCGGTGGCCGTGCAGTACATCGGCTATGCCCGCCTGCGGCCCGACGCGGCCACCGCCGGCCTGGTGACGCTGCAAAACGAGCAGCTCTTCGACGTGCCCGGCCGCGCCCGGAGCCCCTACCAGACGGCCGTGCTCTTTGCCGCCGCCCCCGAGCGGACCTACGCGCCCACCAACACCGTGGCCCTGGTGCTGCCCAGCACCTTGTACCTGGCCAGCGGTGCCCCGGGCGTCGTGCCGGCCCCATAACTGGATTTCGGCGATGGCCAGGGCTACCGGCCCGCCACCTGGGACCAACCCCTGAGCACTACCTACGGCACGGCCGGCGTCAAGCGCGTGAAGGTCAAATTGGTCTACACCTACCGCGCCGACCAGCCCGGCGCTACTCCCCGCGTCAGCACCTCGCGGGCGGTGCCACCGCCTACGTACGCCACCGACACCCGCGAAAGCTGGTTCGACCTGACCGTGTTTTCCGTCGCGGTGGCCACGCGCTACGCGGCCGGGTTCGATACCGATTTCGCACCGGTACTCTTTGGTGCCAATTATTCGAGCCACCAGGGCGGGAAAATCAGTGTCCGTTTTGGCCAAGGCCATACCAGTATCACCAAGCCGTTTATCGTGGTCGAGGGCTATAATACGACCCACATAGCCCCGCATTTGGTTGGTCAAAATAACCAGAATAATACTGTTGGTGATTTCTTAATTAGCATTGATAGAGATTTTGGTACAACAGGTAATTTCAACGATGCCCTTCAACAAGCCGGGTATGACCTCATCTACATTGATTTTACCGATGGCGCGGCTGACATCCGCAACAACGCCGCGCTCTTTGAAGAGGTCGTACGCTGGGTGAATACGGCGAAGCTAAGCAGCGGCAGCACCGAGCAAAACGTGGTAATGGGCGAAAGCATGGGCGGGCTGATTGCCCGCTACGGCCTGGCCCGCCTAGTGCGCAACGGCTACAACCCGCAAACCCGCCTGCTGGTGCTGCACGACAGCCCCCAGCGCGGGGCCTACAACCCCATGGGCGTGCAGGCCCTCACGCGGCAAGCAGAATTTCCGGTGGCCCTGCTGCCGGGCGCGCCCAACAACGGCTCCGGCGGCGGCATTGTGCACACCAGCGACCTGAGCGACAAGCTGGCCGAAGCGCTGGTCATTCTGGATGCGCCGGCCACCCGGCAGCTCAGCCTGCAGAACGTCACGGGCATCAACGACGAGTACGAGAACAATACCTTCATTGAAGGACCCTACAAGGACATGATTGATTTTTCGGACATCGGCGGGACGCCGGCAGGCTTTCCGGTCATCATCGCCACCAGCGTCGGCTCCCAGTGCGGCCGGCCCCAGAACACGTCCCCGTCGCAGGAGCTGACCGTCAACTCCCAGGACTATATTCTGGGGTTTTCCTACATCGTGCGTACGGGTATCCAGTCCGAAGGCTTCGCCTATGCCCTGCCGGCCTACGGTACGCAAAGCACCATTGCCCGCCTACGTGTCTGGTCCACGCTGCGCGTGCTGTGGGCCAAGTACGACGTCAATCTGGTCGAACGCGCCTATACGTCGCCGGCCAATACCCTGCCCTACGAAACCCTTCCTGGGGGCAACATCAATTTGCACGACCAGTTGGATGTGGCCGGCAATTATAGCCGAAATTTCATTGGATTTTGGCGATTTGCCAGCAACACCACGTTCTACAACGGCGACATCTGCTTCGTGCCCAGCTACAGCGCCCTCGATGTGCCGACGGTCTCATCAGCCACGGCTTTTTCCAAATACATCAATGGCGTCACCGATAACCCCAGTATCCCCCGAGTGGCCCGCTTTATCGCGATGGAGTCGTCTGGCAGCACGTTCAACCAATCGCACCTGCGCTTTACCGCCCGCAACAGCGAGTGGATTTTCAACGAGATGCAGCGGCCGGCCGGTAGTACAGCGCCCAATCTGGTAGGCTGCTCTACTGAGTGTACGCTGAACTCAATAGTCAACTCAAACGGGGCTGGTCAGCCAGTATGCTCAGGCAGCAGTGCGACATTTAGCCTGTCCGGCAATGTAACTGGTAACATCACCTGGACCAGTTTCCCAATGGGTTTCCTGGTTCCGTCCAATGGGACTGGTCCATATTTTACGACAGTAGGTGGGGCGGGCCATTCGGGAGATGTCACTATTATTGCTACCAACGCGCAAGGCTGTGAGTTAGCTAGGGATGTAGTGCATATTGGGCCACCGGTTCAGCCTGACATTAGTCTGGTAGATGATGGCACCTGCAATGATGTCGCGAACTACCATATCACGAATTTCAATCCCACGCAGACTTATACGATTACCAACCGCGTTTTCGCGAGTGGGTCTTATCGAGGGTCAGAGTATTTTTATGTCAAAGGCGGCAGCGGCGTGCTGACTGGCAGCTTCACCCTGACGGCAACCAACAATTGTGGGGCTGCTTCCAGAAACAATAGCGTGAGTTACCCTCAATGCGCCGGGTTGTCTGCCACCGCTACGCTCTATCCCAACCCCGCCAACGAAACCGTGGACGTGCACATCGATAACCCCGAGGCCGCCCAGCCCGTCACGGTGCGGCTGTTCGATGGCTACGGCCAGCTCCGGGCCGAGCAGGTGAGCCGGGGCGAAGCCACCCTGCGCCTGAAAACCGACCAGCTGCCGGCCGGCCTCTACTT
>JALYUI010000433.1 GCA_030853845.1 Bacteroidota bacterium
AACGTGTAGCTCATGGCCAGCACCGTGCGCCGGGCAATGTCCATCACGTCCTTGTAGTCGCGGTGCTGGGGCGAGTAAACGGCGTCGACGCGGGTGCGGCGCTGGGTTTTGGGGTCTACCACGGGGCTGCTGGCCTGCCACACGTAGTGGTCGGCGGTGGCAAACACAAAGTCCGGCACGTCGCGGGCCTCGAAGCGCCAGGCGTTCTGGGCGTCGGAGTTGGTGACGTCGCGGCGGCGCACATCGGTGCTGTCGATGATGGTCGTCACGCCCTCGCTTTGCTCGGCGCGGTGCAGGCGGTCGATGTACTTCTTGCCCAGCACTTCGCCGGGATTCACGAGGTCGCCGGTGGCCCAGACAACGTAGTTGCGCGGCACGGTGATGGACGCCTTGAACGTGCAGAAATCGTTGTAGAACTCGGCCACACCGGTGTAGGGCCAGCGGTTCCAGCCGTCGAGGTCGTCGTACACGGCGATGCGGGGGAAGAAATACGCCACAAAAGCCGCCCCTGGCTCTACCTCGCCGGTGCGGTTGTGCGAGCCCTGGTTGAGCGTGTAGGCGTAGGTGATGGCCACCTTCAAGCTTTGCCGCGGCAGCAGCGGGGCCCCCAGCGGCACCACCAGGTTGGTGGCGTCAACGGTCAGTTGGCGCACGTCGAGGCGCTGGCCGTTGAGGGCCATTTCCTGGATTTGCACACCTTCGCCGATATCCTCCGGTGCGATGCGGTTCACGCGGGGGGCCCCTTCCTGGTAGAGGTTGGGGTAGAGCTTGAACCAGATTTGACGCAGCGTGTCGGGGCTATTGTTTTGGTAAACAACGTCCACTGTGCCCGAGAGGCGGCGCGACGACGGGTTATATTCTACGTCGATGTCATAAACGGCCGTATTTTGCCAATAATGGGGGCCCGGGGCTCCGGTAGCGGCGCGGGTGCCGCGGGCGTAGGCGGCGTGCAGGTTGCGCGCAATGGGCAGCGCGGGTTGGGCCCGGCCGGCCAGCGCCAGCATAGCCAACGCTCCGGCCAGCAGGGCACTACGAAGAAGAAACAGGGTTTTCAAACGGCAGAAAATCGCGAGGTAACGAAAGCAAAACATACGCAAAGCAAGGTGTCGCCGCCCGAAAAATGGTTTTTTATCGCATTCCCGTGCAATACCCGGCCCATTGACCCGACTAACTACGTAGAACCGTCTGCCAAATCCCACCCGCGGGGCCCCGGCAACTTCTGCCGCGCTCAGCGGTTATCCCCGCGCTTCTTTTTTCCTTTTATGAACATCGGCATCGTCTGCTACCCCACCTTCGGGGGCTCCGGCGTGGTAGCCACGGAGTTGGGCAAGGCCTTGGCCCAGCGCGGGCACCGCGTGCATTTTATCACGTACAGCCAGCCGGTGCGGCTCGACTTCTTCAACGAAAACCTCTTTTACCACGAGGTGTATGTGCCCGCGTATCCGCTGTTTCAATTTCCTCCCTATGAGCTGGCGCTGACCAGCAAGATGGTCGATATTGTGCAGAACGAGAAGCTTGACGTGCTGCATGTGCATTACGCCATACCGCATGCTTCGGCGGCCTTCATGGCCAAGCAGATTCTGCGCACCCGGGGCATCCAGATTCCGGTCGTCACCACGCTGCACGGCACCGACATCACGCTGGTGGGCAAAGACCCCAACTTCGAGCCGGTGGTCACCTTTAGCATCAACCAGAGCGACGGCGTAACGTCGGTATCGGCCGATTTGCGGCGCGAAACCTACGAGTATTTCGCCATCGAGAAGGACATCACCGTCATCCCCAACTTCATCGACCTGCACCGCTTCAAGAAGCAGGAAAAAAGCCATTTCCGGGCTGCCATTGCCCCCGAGGGCGAGAAGCTGCTCATTCACACCAGCAACTTCCGCACCGTGAAGCGGGTGGAGGACGTGCTGCGCATCTTCTGCGGCGTGCGCGACCAGATTCCGGCCAAGCTGCTGCTCGTGGGCGACGGCCCCGACCGCAGCCGCATGGAAAAGCTGGCCCGCGACCTCGACTGCCACCGCGACCTGCGCTTCCTGGGTAAGCTCGAAGCCGTGGAGGAAGTCCTCAGCGTGGGCGACCTGTTCCTGATGCCCTCCGAAAACGAAAGCTTCGGCCTCGCCGCCCTGGAAGCGATGGCCTGCGAAGTGCCCGTGGTGAGCACCAACGCTGGCGGCATCCCCGAGCTGAACGTGCACGGCGTGACGGGCATGCTCAGCGAAATTGGCGACGTGCCCGACATGGTAAAAAACGCCCTCTTCGTGCTCGACGACGCGAACCTGCCCCGCTTTAAAGCCGCCGCCCGCGCCCGCGCCGAGGAGTTCGATGTGGAAAACATCGTACCGCTGTACGAGGACTGCTACCGCCGCGCCATCGAGGCCGTGAGCGTGGCGGTGTAGAACCTGGCTGTTATGGCGAGCGGTGCGCTGCGCGCCGTGCGCCATGACAAGCGCCCCGAACTGAGAAAAACTGCTGCCTCATTCTGCACCCCGGCTGCCCCCGTGCTGTTTGCAGGCCCCAGTTCAATTGCAAAAACCCCCATCTCGGCCCAGAGATGGGGGTTTTTGCTTTCAGCCAATCCCACCAGTCACGTTTCTCAACTGGCCGTGGCGGGCACCGTTCGTGGCAGCAAGCCGGCGAGCATTTCACATTCAGGTATTTATACCTGTAAATAGTGGGTTTGATTTTCGTTGATTTGCCGGGAAGATTCGGCCTTTTCAAACGCCGGCTTTTTCCGACTTACCCCTCACATTTTTTTCTCTACTGCGCATGCAAAAAATAGCAAGTTCTCCCGATGCAATGAAGGCCAGTTACGATGTGGTCGTAATTGGCTCAGGTTATGGTGGCGGTGTGGCGGCCTCGCGGCTGGCGCGGGCGGGCCGCGCGGTGTGCCTGCTGGAACGGGGCCGCGAGTTCATGCCCGGCGAGTTTCCGCAGACGCTGCCCGAAGCCACGGCCCAGATGCAGATTGACACGCCCGAGGCGAAGCTGGGTTCAGCTACGGGGCTGTTCAACTTCCACGTCAACAAGCAAATCAGCGTGCTGGTGGGCTGCGGGCTGGGCGGCACTTCGCTCATCAATGCCAACGTATCGCTCAAGGCTGAGCCGCGCGTGTTTGCCAACGGAAAATGGCCGGCTGCCCTGCTGGCCGACCAGAACGACGGCCTGGAAAAAGGCTACGCCCGCGCCACCGAGATGCTGAAGCCCAACGTGTACCCCGACCACTACCCGCCCCTGGCTAAAATGCAGGCCCACGAGCGCTCGGGCAAGGCGCTGGGGAAACCCTTTTATAAGACCCCCATCAACGTCAACTTCGAAAACCAGACCAACCACGTGGGTGTGGAGCAGAAAGCCTGCGTGAACTGCGGCGACTGCGTGTCGGGCTGCAACTACACGGCCAAGAACACCACGCAGATGAACTACCTGCCCGATGCCTGGAACCACGGGGCCGAGATTTTTACCGAGTGCCAGGTCGACCACGTGGCCCGCGCCGGCGATAAGTGGCTGGTGTACTACACGCCGGTGGGCGTGGGCCGGCAGAAGTTCGACGCGCCGCTGCTGTTCGTGACGGCCGACATCGTGGTGGTTTCGGCCGGTACGCTGGGCTCGACGGAAATTATGCTGCGCTCGCGGGCCAACGGGTTGAATATGTCGCCCATGCTGGGCCACCGCTTTTCGGGCAACGGCGACGTGCTCGGCTTCGGCTACGACTGCGACCAGCCCATCAACGGCATCGGCTTCGGCAAGCACGACCCGGCCACGATGGCCCCCTGCGGCCCCTGCATCACGTCGGTGATTGATACGCGCACCGGCTCGCAGGACTACCTCGACGGCCTCATCATCGAGGAGGGCTCTATTCCGGGGGCGCTGTCGCTGGCCATGCCGGGGGCGCTGGCATCGATTTCGAAAAACCTGGGCGACCACTCCGGGCAAACCCTCGACCACCGGGTGCACGAGCTCGGCGACGACATGGTGAGCGTAGTGCAGGGCCCCTACCACGGCCCCGTGCAACGCACCCAAACCTACCTGATTATGAGCCAGGACGACGACAATGGCCTGTTCGAGCTGAACCCCCACGGCCGGCTGGCCATTACGTGGCAGGGCGTGGGCCACGAGCTGGTGTTCCAGAAAGCCAATGCCGCCCTCGACCAGTGCACCCGCGCCCTAAATGGCACCTACATTAAAAACCCGGTCTGGACGAAGCTCTTCGACCAGGAGCTGATATCGGTGCACCCGCTGGGCGGCTGCGTGATGGGCGACGACGTGAGCCTGGGCGTGGTCAACCACAAAGGGCAGGTATTCGAGCCCGGCGGTAGCGGCGTGTACGCCGGCCTGTACGTAACCGACGGCTCGGTGGTGCCCACCACCCTGGGCGTGAACCCGCTCTTTACCATCACGGCCATTTCGGAGCGCAACATGGCCCTGCTGGCCGCCGACCACGGCTGGCGCATCGACTACACTCTGCCTTCGGCCCCGCGCGTGGCCGCGCCCACGCAGCCCGGCATCCGCTTCACCGAAACCATGCGCGGCTATTTCTCGCGCCACGAGCTGACGGACTACCAACAAGGCTACGCCGCCGGCCAGCAGGAAAACTGCTCGCTGGTGTTCACGCTCACTATTGAGGCCGACGACGCGGCGCGCCTGGTGCGGGAGCCGCAGCACGGGGCCGCGCTGTCGGGTACGGTGCTTATGCCCATGCTCTCGCCCGATGCGCTGACGGCCAGCCAGGGCACTTTCAACCTGTTTGTCGACTACGCGGCCAAGGTGAACACCCGGCGCATGGAGTACGGCATTCCGCTGCGCGACACAGCCGGCAAAGCCTATTACGTGCAGGGCTACAAGGAAATCAACGAGGACCATGGCCTGCAGGTGTGGCCCGAAACTTCGACGCTCTACATCACCGTGTTTGAGGGAGCCGATGCGCAGGGCACCGTCATCGGCAAGGGCATCCTGCACATCGCGCCGGCCGATTTCCTCAAGCAGATGACCACCATGGCGGCCATCAACACGAAGTCGGTAGCCGAGAAGCTGAAGGTGGAGCTGGATTTCGGCAAGTTCTTCGCCGGCTCGCTTTACGCCACCTATGGCAACGTGCTCCAGCGGCCGTCCTACTTCGACCCCACTGCCCTGCCCCGGCAGAAGCGCCCGCTGCGCGCCCCGGCCCCCGAGGTGTTCAACTTCGCCACCGCCGACAACGTGAACCTACGCCTGACCCGCTACCAGGGCGGCCCCAACGGGCCGGTGGTGTGCGCCCACGGCCTGGGCGTGGCCAGCAGCATTTTCTCGACTGACCTCATCGACACTAACCTGGTGGAATACCTGGTGGCCCACCAGTACGACGTGTGGCTGCTCGATTACCGGGCCAGCATCGAGCTGCCGGCCGCCCAGCAGCAGTCGAACGGCGACGACGTGGCCCGCTACGACTACCCGGCCGCCGTGGCCAAGGTGCTCGAAGTAACCCACGCCCCCAGCGTGCAGATGGTGGTGCACTGCTACGGAAGCGCCACCTGGACGATGGCCATGCTCTACGGCTTGCAGGGGGTGCGGTCGGCGGTGTGCTCGCAGGTAGCCACCCACATGAAGGCCCCGCTGGCCACCCGCCTCAAAACCGGGCTGCACCTGCCCCAGGTGCTGGAGCACCTGGGCGTAAATTCGCTGACGGCCTACGTCGACAAAAATGCCAACTGGTTCAATAA
This sequence comes from Bacteroidota bacterium, assembly GCA_030853845.1. Taxonomy (GTDB): domain Bacteria; phylum Bacteroidota; class Bacteroidia; order Cytophagales; family Hymenobacteraceae; genus Hymenobacter. Next base: position 5,697 of record JALYUI010000433.1, read on the forward strand.
GCTCTACGACAAGGCCCTGAACCTAATACCTATGCCCTACCACGAGGCGTGCAACAGCCCGGTGTGCCACCGCATCACCTTCATGTACTCGGAGCTGTACCAGCACGAGCAGCTCAACCAGGCAACCCACGACAACATGCACGAGCTGTTCGGCGAGGGCAACATTCACTCGTTCGAGCACCTGGCCACTATGGTACGCAAGGGCACCGTAACCGACCACGACGGCGGCAACGTGTACCTGCCGCACCCCGAGCGCCTGGCCATTCCTATCCGGTTCCTGTCGGGCGAAAAAAACCAGTGCTACCTGCCCGAAAGCACCCAGCTCGCCTACGATTTCCTGAGCCAGGCCAACGGCGCGCACCTCTACGACCGCAAGCTGATTCCGGGTTACGGCCACATCGACTGCATTTTCGGGGCCAACGCCGTGCGCGACGTGTACCCGCTGATACTGGAGCATCTGGAGCTCACCAAACAGGTGGCCGTGCCGGCCGGAGTCTGAACCCATTCCTTTTCTACTCAACCTTTGGCCATGGACTCCCCCACTACCGCTCCCCCCCTATCTACTCCGCTGCGCTGGTACCGGCGGCTGGTCTGGCTCGGCATTTTGCTGAACCTGGGCTTCTGCCTGCCGGCCCTGCTCGTGCCCCAGACCCTGACCACCTGGCTGGGCCTGCCCTACCTGGCCTACTACGACTGGCTGCAGAACGCCGGCATGCTGATTCTGTCGCTAAACGTGTTTTACGCCGTGGCGGCCCGCAACCCGGCCGCGCACCCGGCCATCAACTGGGTGGTGGTGCTGTCGCGGGTAATCGCGGCCGTGTTCTGGGTTTACCTGATTTCGGGCTCCAGCCACCCCCAGGCGTTCTATTCCATGCTCGGCATCGATGCTGGCATGGCCCTGGCGCTGGGCCTGCTGCTGCAAAGCGGCCTGCCTGCTGGCTCGCGCCTCAACGCGGCCAACCTGCGGGGGCTGCTACTGGCCCCCTGGTACTGGGTGCAGGGCGTGTACCAGCGCAAGCCGTGGCGGTATGCTACGCTGGCGGCACTGCTGCTGCTGGGCATCGTGGGCTTCGTGCTCTACGACAACCTGCTGCGCAAGCATCCGGATACCAGCTTCGCCGCCGCCGAAGAGCAGTTCAAGTACGGTACCATTGGGCTGGGCGGGGGCGCGCGCATTCCGCTCTACATTTTTGAGGTGCTGCCCCGGCTCTTTGCCGATAAGCTGCCGCAGAACGGGCAGCCCGGCTACCGCTCGCTGGGCTTTAGCTTCGAGCCGGGCCACGCCCTGCCGGTAGGGCTGGCCGTGCGCCACATCGGCTACAAGGCCGTGGAGCCCAACTGTGCGCTCTGCCACACCGGCACCATCAAAAAGCTGCCCACCGATGCGCCGCAGCTGCTGATGGGCTCGCCCGCCCACGAGCTTGATTTGGAGCGGTTTCAGTGGTTTCTGTACGACTGCGCGGCCGATAAGCGCTTCAACCCCGACACGCTGATGGCCTACATCGACCGGCTGGAGAAGCTCTCGCCCACCGAGCACCTGGTGTACAAGCACGTTATCATTCCCTTCGCCAAAAATGCGCTCATGAAGCAGGGCCGCGCCTACGCCTGGCAGAAAACCCGCCCGGAACATGGCCGGGGCCGCACCGATACCTTCAACCCCACTAAGGATAACGTGTTCCACTTCCCCGACGACGCGACCATTGGCACCGTCGACCTGCCCCAGGTGTGGAACCAGCGCCCCCGCGAAGGCCTCTACCTGCACTGGGATGGCAACAACAACAGTCTGCACGAGCGCAACTACGCCGCCGCCATGGCCGTGGGCGCCACGCCGGCCTCGGTGATTCCGGCCAACTTCAAGCGCGTGACCGACTACCTGCTCGACCTGAAACCGCCGCAATACCCATTTCCGGTCGATGCCGGTCTGGCTGCCAAGGGCCAGCTGCTGTATGCCAGCCAGTGCGCCCGCTGCCACCAGTTTGGGGCGGCCCAAACCGGCCAGATTACCCTGCTCGAAGACGTTGACACTGACCCCCACCGGCTCGACTCGTTCACGACTCAGCTGGTGGAACGGTTTCACGAATACCGCAAGGAGCCGTTTATGTTCAACGCCTACCGCAAAACCTACGGCTACAGCAACACGCCGCTCGACGGCATCTGGGCCCGCGCGCCCTACCTGCACAACGGCTCGGTGCCCAGCCTTTGGGACCTGCTCCAGGCCCCCGCCAAGCGGCCCGTGGAGTTCTATCGGGGCTACAACGAGTACGACCCGCAGCACGTGGGCTTTGTGAGTACCGGCCCGGCCGCCGAGCAGGTCGGCTTTCGGCTCGATACCCGCCTGGCTGGCAATGCCAACCGGGGCCACCGCTACGGCACCACCCTGGCCCCCGAGCAGAAGCAAGCCCTACTGGAATATTTGAAAACGCTGTAAATCCGGCGTCAAAACCATTTTCCATTGAATCCCTACCACTCTCTAACCATGGAATCCCCAATGAAGCATTTCTCCGAATCGAAAAACTCGATGATTCAGTCGGCCGTCAACGAGTATATGGCTCAAAAAGCCGCGCCGGCCACGCCAACAGCTGAAGCTGATGCTCCCCGGCTTTTCGCGGCGGCCCCGGCAATGGCAAAGGTGTTTGCACCGGCCGCAGCACCGGCCGCAGCACCCACGCCAGCACTGGCCGGCCAGCCGGCAGCCGGTGACGCGCCGGCCCCTACGCAACCAGCTACCCCGCAGGCGGCGCACGAACAAATCAATTTGCTGAATACGGTGCTCGAATCGGCGAGCAATAACCGGGTAGCCGAAGCGCCGCATGCCAATTTCTTTGAGCGCGCGGTAGCGTGGGTTGAGCACAAGTACCAGCAAACCAAACAGGCCATTACGCATTCCGATGCCATTGAGGCTTACAGCATTCTGGAAGAGTACGTGACTGCGCTGCTGGCCGGCAACACCGAGCTGGCCCACGAAAAGGCCGTCGAGCTCAAAGGCACGGCGTATTCTGAAGCCGACCCCAACTGGGCCAAGTCCATGATTACCTGGTTCAACACCTACAAGGTGGAAATGAAGACTCCCCGGTACACCGCCTGGAAATCGCTGGACGATTTTGCCTATCGCCTGCCGCCCACCACGAGCGGCACCCTGAGAGTGGGCCTGATTGGCGACTGGGGCACCGGCGAGCCCAGCGCCGTGAAGGTGCTGACGAATCTGTTTGCCCTCAAGCCCGACATTATCATTCACCTGGGCGACATCTATTACTCGGGCACCCGCCACGAGTACGACACCAAGTACCACGCCGTCATCGAGCAGGCCCGGCAGGCTTCGGGCCAGCACGTGCCGGTATACAACCTGCCCGGCAACCACGACTACTACTCCGGCGGCGAGGGCTTCTACAACTCGCTGCCGTTGGTGAATAGCACTACCAAACCCGGCACCCCGGTGCAGGAAGCCAGCTATTTCGCCCTCTTCAACGACTACTGGCAGCTCCAGGGCATGGATACCGGCTTCAACGACAACAACGTGCTGGAAGTGAACCGCGACACGACCAGGCTGAAGGATGAAGAAGTTACCTGGCATCAGCACCAACTCGATAAGGCGGTGGCGGCGGGGCGCAAAATTATTTTGCTGTCGCACCACCAGCTTTTTTCCCGCTACGAGGCCATCGACGACGACACGTATAACCAAAAACTGCTGGCTAATTTCAAACCCTATATCGACAAACAGCAAATCAGCAGCTGGTTTTGGGGCCACGAGCACGTGGCGGCCATTTACAAGCCCACCCTGGGCCTGGCCAAGGGGCGCTGCATCGGCAACAGCGCCGTACCGCTCTTTTACCAGACTGGCACGGCCTACAAAGTGTTGCAGTCGTTGCGAGGGCAGCCCGTGACGAACCTACCCGATGTCGAATTCGACCCCGCCCAATTCAGTCATGATGGCACCTTTTACGCGCAGGGTTTCGCGCTGCTGGAGCTGAAGGCCGACAAGACGGGGACGGCCGCTTATTACACCACGGCCGACCCTAAGCCGTTCTACACTGAAACGTTGTAGGCCAGCCACCACCATCTTTTTGCAGTCGCAACAAGGCATAAAAAAGCCCCAATCCGGAACCGGGTTGGGGCTTTTGCAATTTTATATCTGGCTTGTCGCGGCTCAAGGCTATTCGCCATGCGAGGAAGGACTAGCTAAGCGGAACTTCATTTCCCGCGCTCCAATTCGTTATGCTCGCAACAACAGACGGACCCTAAAACAGCCCGGCGGCTTCGTTCTTCACCACGGCCAGGGCCTGGGCGGTAGGCTCGGCCCCGTCCATCATCAGCCCTTCTAGAATGCGCTTGGCCAACTCGGTGCCGCGCGCCTGGGCGGGCTGCTGAATGCCATGAAAGGCCCGGTTCACCATCGTGAGCACGTTTTCTTTGGCTTCGCGCACCAGCGTCCAGGCATCGGCCGACACGTAGAGCTGCTGCGAGAGGTTGTGCTCGTACTCGGCCCGGATTTCCTGTTGCAGCATTCGGTGAAACTCGGGCGCGTTAATGCCGGCGCTGTTCAGGCGCACGAGGATGTTGTTGGGCGAGATGCGCTCCAGCAGCAGCACGATGCGCTCGTAGGCCTGTAGGCGCAGCGGCAGCGTGGTTTTGCTGCTCTCCAGCCGCAGCTCGATGAGGCGGCGCTGCTGCTCCTTGTTCAGAAACTCCCTGAACAGGAAGTAGATGACCCCAGCCACAATGGCGGCAGGGAGAACGATTTTAAGCAGGTCGTAGAAGTAAGCGGGGGAATCCATTATTTTTTGTTTGATTTTCAGAACGTCATGCAGCATTGAACGATGATAGAACGTACTATTCAGAACGTCATGCAGAGCGTAGCGTAGCATGACGTAGCATGACGTTCTGGGAAACAATTGCTACCAACGGACAGCCCGCAAACTTACGCCGTGAACCGCCGGCCCCCAACGGCTGTTTCCCTGCCACGGCCGTACTACAACGGCAACCCCGGCTCCGGCCGTATCTTTGTCATCCACTTCCCGCTAATATAATTTTCTTATGGCTGCTGTTGCCACCCTCGCCCCCATTACCCTCACCGACCGCGCCGTAGTGGAGGTGAAAAACATCATTCAGGAGAAGAACGTCCCGGCCGATTACGGCCTGCGCATCGGTGTGCAGGGCGGCGGCTGCTCGGGCATGAGCTACCTGCTGGGCTTCGACAAAGCCAAGGATGCCGACGAAACCTACGACCTCGACGGCCTCAAGCTCATCATGGATAAAAAGCACGCCATGTACGTGCTGGGCATGGAAGTGGACTTTCAGGACGGCCTCAACGCCCGTGGCTTCGTGTTCAACAACCCCCAGGCCAAGAGCACCTGCGGCTGCGGCTCGTCGTTTTCGGCGTAAGAATCCCGCCCGCTTCCTTCCGCATCCGAAAGGCTCCGACCATCTGGTCGGAGCCTTTTGTTTTCCACCCTCCTGCGCAAATCATGCAGCTGCGGTTAGCCGGTAGCTGCTGGGCCTGATGCAAACTCAGGACAGTGCCCCGGGTACGTTGCCCAGCGCCGATTTATCGGTCGATGTTGTTTTGGCCAGCGCGTTCAGTGTGCCGTCATTTTCCAGCACCACGGCGTCGGCATCGGCCAGCGACGCGATGCCACGCTCGCGCAGACTGGTCAGGATTTCGCCCGGCGTGATGCGCTCGGCGCGCATGGCGTCGGGCAGGTACTGGCCGTGGTACACCAGCAGCGTGGGTTCCGATTTCACCAGCCGGCTCACCGATTTGAAACGCACCGACAGCCAGGTAATCGCGAATTGCAGCCCGATGAGCAGGCCGAAAGCCAGGAGGCCATCGAGCAAAGGCACGCCCTTGGTAAGCAGCACCGTAGCCAGCGTAGAGCCCAGCGCCACGGTCACAATCAGGTCGAAGGCATTCATCTTCGACAGGGTGCGCTTGCCCGATACGCGCAGCATCACTATCAGCCCGGCGTAGGCCAGCACGCCAATAATGAGCATGCGCCCAATGCTGACCCAGTTGGTAAAAAATAGATTATCCATATCGGAATAACGGCGAAATCAGGTTGCACGTTAGGCAGCGGGATAAGCCGGGGCCTGCCCGCAGGCTCGGTTGCGCGGGCAACGTTCTGCTGCGCTGGCGGCTTTGCCCAATGGCGGCCGAGCCGGGCAAAGCGCCGTACTTTGGCCCCCGCCGGGCCGGGCCGCAGTTGGCCAGAGTTGTTTTGTCCTTTTATCTTCTTTCGTGTATGATTCGCTTTCTGATTCTGCTGCTGCTGTGCTCCAGCCTGTGCCTCCCCGGCCGGGCCCAGAAATTCACGCCCGCCGAGCGGACGCGCTGGCAGCAGCAGGCCCGGCAGGTGCGCATCGTGCGCGACACGTACGGCGTGCCGCACATCTACGGCAAGACCGATGCAGACGCGGTGTTCGGCCTGCTCTACGCGCAGTGCGAGGACGACTTTGCCCGCGTCGAAACCAACTACCTCGATGCCATCGGCCGGCTGGCCGAGGTGGAGGGCGAAACCCAACTCTACCACGACCTGCGCGCCCGCCTGTTTCTGGATACCACCCAGGCCAGCAGCATCTACCAGAAGTGCCCACCCGAAACGAAGAAGCTGCTCGATGCCTTCGCGGCCGGCACCAATTACTACCTCGCCACCCACCCCACCGTGCGGCCCCGGCTGCTGCGCCGCTTCCAGCCCTGGATGCCGCTCATGTTCAGCGAGGGCAGCATTGGTGGCAACATCAGCGTGGTATCGCTGGAGCGGCTGAAGAACTTCTACAGCCAGCAGAAATCCAGCTCCTGGATTGATACTGACTTCATGCGGGCCGACCGTGAGCCGGTGGGCTCCAACGGCTTTGCCATCGGGCCGGCCAAAAGCGCCAGCGGGCACCCGCTGCTGCTCATCAACCCGCACACCTCGTTCTACTTCCGCTCGGAGGTGCAGATGGCCAGCGAGCAGGGCCTCAATGCCTACGGGGCCGTGACCTGGGGCCAGTTTTTCATCTACCAGGGTTTCAACGAGCACTGCGGCTGGATGCACACCTCCAGCCAGGCCGACTCGATGGATGAATACCTCGAAACCGTGGAGGAAAAGGGCGGCAAGTTCTTCTACAAATACGCCGGCAAGCTGCGCCCCATAATCACGCAAAAGGTGACGCTGCCCTACAAAAGCGGTGATAAGATGCTGCGCCGCACGTTCACGGTGTACCGCACCCACCACGGGCCGGTGGTGGGCCAGAAAGCCGCCGGGCAGTGGGTAACGGTGCGCATGATGAACGCGCCGCTGGCCGCCCTGCAGCAGTCGTACCTGCGCACCAAGGCCACCGACTACGCCAGCTTCGGGCAGGTGATGAAGCTGAACGGCAACGCCTCCAACAACACGGTGTTTGCCGACAGCAAGGGCAGCATTGCCTACTTGCACGGCAACTTCATGCCCAAGCGCGACCCGAAATTCGACTGGAGCCAGCCCGTGGACGGCAGCACGCCGGCCACCGAGTGGCAGGGATTTCACCCGGTGAGCGAGCTGGTGCAGGTGCATAACCCCGCCAGCGGCTTCATTCAGAACTGCAACTCCACCCCCTTCACCGTGAGCGGCCCCAACAGCCCGGCCGCCGCGAAATACCCCAAGTACATGGCCCCCGACGCCGAAAACTACCGCGGCCTGAACGCCGTGCGCGTGCTCAGCAGCAAGGCCGTTTTCACCCTCGATACCCTGATTGCCGCCGCCGACAACCCCCACCTCACCGCCTTCGACGACCTGCTGCCGCCGCTGCTGGCCGCCTACCAGCCCACCTCGGTCGAGAAAGCCGAAGCCCCCGCCATGCAAGAAGCCGTGGCGGTGCTGCGCGCCTGGAACCACAACTACGCCAGCAGCAGCGTGGGCCAGACTGTGGCCATTTACTGGGCCGAGCGGCTGCTGGCTAAGGCCCGCGCCAAAGTGCCCGCCGCCCAGCCGCAGTCCGACTACATCAGCTTCGTACGCTTCGCGCTGGCCAATACTTCGCCCGCCGAAAAAGTAGCCACCCTCACCGAAACCCTCGACGACCTGACCCGCGCTTTCGGCACCTGGAAAATGCCCTGGGGCGAGGTGAACCGCTACCAGCGCCTCACCGGCCACATCGAAGAGACCTACGACGACCAGCAGCCCAGCCAGCCGGTAGCCTTCACTTCCTCGGCCTGGGGCTCGCTGGCCGCCTTTGGGGCCCGCACCTACCCCAGCACCAAAAAGCGCTATGGCAACGTGGGCAATAGCTTCGTGGCGGTGGTGGAATTCGGACCGCGCATCACGGCCCGCTCCGTGGTCACGGGCGGGCAAAGCAGCCGGCCGGGCACCCCGCACTTCACCGACCAGGCCGATTTATACTGCAACGGCCGCTTCAAAGCCGTGCGCTTTTATCCGGAAGACGTGCAGGCCCACGCCGAAAAAACCTACCGCCCCGGCGAATAAGCCCGCGCCGCACTTACCTTCAATCCCAGTCAACCCCGCAAACCCCACCACTGATGGACGTTAAATATTTATCCGACGAAAAAGGCAAAATCACCGGCGTATTCATCGCCATTGAGGAATGGGAGCGGCTGCAAAAGCAGTACGGCATCAGCGAGCAAGCCCCCGCCGACTCCGGGGCCCGGCTCCAGCAGTCGCTGGCCGAGGCGCTGAAAAAGGTGAAGCCAGAGTAGCTGTTGTAACTCGGATTTCACC
>JALYUI010000442.1 GCA_030853845.1 Bacteroidota bacterium
GTCATCAACGCGCCCGCCGATGGCCGCCGCATGGCCAGTGTGGCTTTTGCCACGGCCGATGATTACGAAACCGTGGTGAAAGCCGCAACGGAAGCCTACAAAACCTGGCGACTGATGCCGGCCCCCAAGCGTGGCGAAATTGTGCGTCAGATTGGCAACAAGCTGCGCGAATTCAAGGAGCCGCTGGGCAAGCTGGTGAGCGCCGAGATGGGCAAAATCCTCCAGGAGGGCCTGGGCGAAGTGCAGGAGATGATTGACATCTGCGACTTTGCCGTGGGCCTGAGCCGGCAGCTGCACGGCTTCACGATGCACTCGGAGCGCCCGGCGCACCGCATGTATGACCAGTACCAGCCGCTGGGCATCGTGGGCATCATTTCGGCGTTCAACTTCCCGGTGGCCGTGTGGAGTTGGAATGCCATGCTGGCAGCCGTGTGCGGCGACGTGAGCATCTGGAAGCCTTCGGAAAAAACGCCGCTCACGGCCGTGGCCGTGCAGCACATCATCAAGGACGTGCTGGCCGAGAATGAGATTCCGGAAGGCGTGTTCAGCGTGATTATCGGCGATGCGAAAATCGGGGCCGCCATGGCCGCCGACAAGCGCCTGCCGTTGATTTCGGCTACCGGTAGCACCCGCATGGGGCGCAAGGTGGGCGAGGTGGTAGGCGCGCGCCTGGGCCGCGCTCTGCTGGAGCTGGGCGGCAACAACGCCATTATCGTCACCAAAAATGCCGACCTCAAAATTGCCATCCCGGCCATCGTGTTTGGGGCGGTGGGCACGGCCGGGCAGCGCTGCACCAGCACCCGCCGCGTTATCATCGAGGAAAGCATGTTTGAGGACGTGAAAAGCCGCCTGCTGGCCATCTACCCTAAGCTGCCCATCGGCCACCCGCTGAAAGAAGGTACGCTAGTTGGCCCGCTCATTGATGCCGACGCGGTGAAGATGTTCTCCGATGCGCTGGTAGCCGTGCAGGCCGAGGGCGGCAAGCTGCTCAGCGGCGGCGAGGTGCTAGCCCGCCCCGAGCTGGATGGCGGACACTACGTGACCCCGGCCCTGGTGGAAGTAGAAAACCACTATCATACGGTGCAGGAGGAGACGTTCGCGCCCATCCTCTACCTCATCAAATACAGCGGCGACGTGGAAAAGGCCATTGAGCTACAGAACGACGTGCGCCAGGGCCTTTCGTCGTCCATCTTCACGCTGAACATGCGCGAGGCCGAAGCCTTCCTCTCGGCCAGCGGCTCGGATTGCGGCATTGCCAACGTGAACATCGGCACGAGCGGGGCCGAAATCGGCGGCGCGTTCGGTGGTGAGAAGGAAACCGGCGGCGGCCGCGAATCGGGCTCCGATGCCTGGAAAGTGTACATGCGCCGCCAGACGAATACGATTAACTATTCTACTGAATTGCCGCTGGCCCAGGGTATTAAGTTCGACGTGTAGGGCATGCATTAGCAGCCACTATCAACCCAAAGAGGCCCCGCCGATATTATTCGGCGGGGCCTCTTTGGGTCTAATAAGGAAGATGCTACAGGGGGCTGTAGCGTATATCGCCGTGGCCTTTGTATACCAGCCCGTTAGCATTGTACATCACGTAATAGAGTCGGTACAATTCGTTGGTACTTACACCCGCGCCGATGTAATCCAGATTAAAAGTGATGCCGGTGTTGCCAGAATTGAAATCGGCAGGACCCAGCCGGAGCACGGTTTGGTATTTGCGGTTCACCAGCACCGCGCGCACAGAATAAGTAGTTGTGGGGCCACTCGTGGGGCGTGGGCTATACGCCGTCCAATGAGCCCAGCCGACAGAAGGGTTTGGATAAGTTGGCGTACAAAAGACCAAATTGGGTTGTTGGGAGCCATTTAGGTCGAAACTAAATTCGGGAAATAAAGCGCGCTCCTGTTTGTTCCACACTGCATCCGAAGTCCAATCGGTCGGGTCTTGCGGACCAACAGGGAGGTTGTTGGCGGAACGATAGGTAATGCCTTCTCCTTCCCCAAAATCGATTATGGGGTTTGAGTCGGACTTGCTGCATCCCAGCAAAGTGCTGAGCAATAGCACTGGTAGGAAACGCTGGCGCATGAAAAAGAATTGATGATACGAAAGCGCCAAAAGTAAAAGCAGAAACTGGCTTGCACCTACAGCAGCTTGCGCAGCGCCCACAGACTCCACACAATCACCATCAGGCCCACGCCCACGAACATCCAACGGGTGGGCAGGCGGCCGGCCAGCCGGGCGGCGATGGGTGCGGCGGCCACCCCGCCCACGATGAGGCCGGCCACAATCTGCCAGTGCGAGAGGCCGCGCATGGTGAAAAACGTGAACGCGCTGGCAAACGTGACGAAAAACTCGACCAGGCTCACGGTGCCGATGACGAATTGCGGCGTGCGCCCGTTGGCAATGAGTGTGCTCGTGACCAGCGGCCCCCAGCCGCCCCCGCCAAACGAGTCGAGGAAGCCGCCGGCCCCGGCCAGCCAGCCGGCGTTTTTCACCTTGCGGCGCTGCTGCGAAGCTTTGCGGAAGGCTTTGGCAATGATGCGCAAGCCCAGCAAGAGCAGGTAAACGGCCAGCACCGGCTTGATGTAGCTGGCGTAGGTGTCGCCGAAGTGAACCAGTAGCAGCGCCCCGCTCACCGAGCCCGCGATGCCTGGCAGCAGCAGCACCCGAAACAGGCGCTTATTCACGTTGCCAAACCGGTAGTGGTGGTAGCCCGACGCGCCGCTGGCAAATACCTCGGCCGTGTGGATGCTCGCGCTGACCGACACTGGACTCAGCCCCAGCGACATCAGGCTAATAGCCGACACGACGCCGTAGCCCATGCCCAGCATGCCGTCGACCATCTGGGCCACGAAGCCCACGGCCACAAACGTGTAGAACATACCCGACGAGCGCGCCAATTGCCAGACCTGCGCTGGGGTGAAGTAGTAGGAAAGAATGTTGAGGAGGATGAAAACCGCGAAGGTGAACAGCGCCGCCGTAGCCACGCGCCGCCAGTAGGCGGTGGCGGGCGTTTCGTAGGCCGAGCCGTGGGCCAGCTCGGCAGTTACGGCGTTCAGCGACTTCACCTTTTTAGTAAAGTCGCCCTGTAGGCGGCTGCGGATGATGGTCATCTGGCC
>JALYUI010000443.1 GCA_030853845.1 Bacteroidota bacterium
TAGTAGAATCAATCGTTCTACGATTTTGATTGCTGCTGCACGCGAGATGCTTCGGCTGCGCTCAGCATGACGTGCTAACTTAATGACGTTCTGATAATAACGTTCAAATTCGTTCAAATAGCCCCTACTCCATCAACAATCGTGGTCTGATACGTTTCGGGGCGGCGGCCGAACTGCTGCTCATAAGCATCCGATACCTGAGCAATGAAATTTTCCACCTGTTCCGGCACTACTAAGTTGATGGTGCAGCCGCCGAAGCCGCCCCCCATCATGCGGGCACCCAACACGCCGGGCACGGCGCGGGCGGCCTCCACCAGCGCATCGAGCTCGACGCAGCTCACCTCGTAGTCGTCGCGCAGGCCAACGTGGCTGGCATACATCTGCTGGCCGAAGGCGGCGAGGTCGCCGGCTTCGAGGTGGCGGCAGGCGGCTTCGACGCGGGCATTTTCCTGAATCACGTAGGCGCAGCGACGGTACACGGTGGCATCCAGGCCGGCGCGCACGGCTTCGAGCTGCTCCAGGGTGGCATCGCGTAGGCTGACAATGGCTTCGTACTGCTGGCGGAGCACGGCCACCCCGCGCTCGCACTCCTGGCGGCGGGTGTTGTACTCGGTGCTGGCCAGGCTGTGCTTCACGCCCGAGTTCACGAGCACGATGCGGCAGGCAGTAGTATCGAAGGGAAAATACTGATAGTCGAGCGAGCGGCAGTCGAGGCGCACCACTTGGCCGGCGCGGCCGAAGAGGCTGGCAAACTGGTCCAAAATGCCGCACTGCACGCCAGCGTAAGTCTGCTCGGCCAGCTGGGCAATACGGGCCAGCTCCAGGCGGTCGAAGCCGGTGTGCAGCAGCTCGTTCAGGGCGAAGGCCAGGCCACACTCCACGGCGGCCGACGACGACATGCCCGCCCCCATCGGCACGGTGCCGGCCAGCACGCAGTCGAACCCCGGCACGGCCACCCCGCGCCGCTGAAACTCGTTGGCCACGCCCAGCAGGTAGTTGGCCCAGTGCACCGGGCCGGGGCTGATGTCGGCCGCGCTGGCCAGCACCACGGTTTCGTCGCCGAGGTCGTGGGCCACGAGGCGGATATGCGCTCCCCCGTTCAGACCCACGGCGAAGCTCATTTCCTTGTCCACGGCCGCCGGCAGCACGAAGCCGCCATTGTAGTCGGTGTGCTCGCCGATGAGGTTGACACGGCCCGGGGCGCGCACCAGCAGCGGCGCGTAGCCGAAGCGCAGTTCGAAAACGGCCTGCACGGCCTGCATCTGGGGAGTTGGCATAGAGGTAGTACGAGGAAAAGCGGCAGAATGTAGCGCAGATTTTAGCAGCGCTGACTTTTAGTGGTAGTCACCTCCCCGCGCCGATGGCGTGATTTTAAAGGACCGGGAACAGCTCTACTGCCGGTTTCGGCCCGTGCGACGCCAAAGTAAGGGCCGAAAAAGCAGATTACACAAACGATTGTCTAAATTATTCCCGCAGCCTACCTTCGTGCCGCCGGGGCCTGTTTCTAATTCTGGCCCGGGGTTATTTGCTGCTGTTTCGTGCTACTGCCCCGGCGGCACCTGAACATCGACAATGCGTAACATCAGTCGTTTGCTGTTTCGGTGGTTGCCACTCAACTTAATCCTTTTCCACATGTCGCATCGCTGCCCGCTACTGCTGCTGCTCAGCTTCGCTTGTTTCCTATGCGCGCCGCCAGCATCGCAGGCGCAAAAGGTGCTGCCCCAGCCCGGCGGCGACGTATTCGTGGATGCCCACGGGGTGTTGCGCTGGCAAAAAAGCAAGCAGGAAGTGGCCCTGTTCGGGGTGAACTATACCACGCCGTTTGCCTACGCCTACCGCGCCCAGCAGCGGCTGAACGTGGACCACGAGCAGGCCATCCGGCAGGATGTGTACCACCTGGCCCGGCTGGGCGTCGATGCCTTTCGGGTGCACGTCTGGGACGTGGAGATTACCGACACGGCCGGCAACCTGCTCGAAAACGAGCACCTACGCCTGCTCGATTTCCTGGTGAATGAGCTGAAGCGGCGCGGCATCCGCATCATCCTCACGCCCATTGCCTACTGGAACAACGTCTACCCCGAGCGCGATTCGGGCACCGGCTTTTCCAGCATCTATTCCAAAGCCGAAGCCTACGTGAACCCACGCGCCATTGCCGCCCAGGAGCGCTACCTCACGCAGTTTCTCAACCACCGCAATCCCTACACCCAGAAACTCAACCGCGAAGACCCCGATATTCTGGCCTTCGAGGTGTGCAACGAGCCCAAGTACCACCAGCCCGAAGCCCCAATTACTAGCTTTGCCGACCGCATGGCGGCGGCCATCCGGGCCACGGGCTGCCGCAAGCCGGTGTTCTACAACGTGTCGGAAAACCCGGCCGTGTACCCGGCGATTCTGAATGCGAAAGTCGACGGTCTCACGTTTCAGTGGTACCCGCAGGGGCTGGTGAGCGGGCACACGCTACGCGGCAATTTCCTGCCCTACGTCGACCAGTACCCGATTCCGTTCAGCACCGACCCGCGCTTCACGAGCAAGGCGAAAATGGTGTACGAGTTCGAGTCGGCCGACATTCTCCAGCCCATCATGTACCCGTTCATGGCCCGCAGCTTCCGCACGGCGGGCTTCCAGTGGGCCACCCAGTTTGCCTACGACCCGCTGGCCCTGGCCGCCGCCAACACCGAGTACCAGACCCACTACCTCAACCTGGCCTATACGCCCGCCAAGGCCCTGAGCCTGCTTATTGCCGGCGAGGTTTTCCGGCGCGTGAAGCGCGGCGAAAGCTTCGGCCATTACCCGCAGGACTCGGTTTTTGGCGATTTCCGCGTTAGCTATCGGCAGCAGCTCAGCGAGCTGAACGCGCCCGAAACCTTTTACTACACGGCCAACACCGGTACCGCACCCCGGCAGCCGGCCCGGCTGACGCGGGTGGCCGGGGTGGGCTCGTCGCCGGTGGCCGAGTACGGCGGCACAGGGGCGTATTTTCTCGATAAGCTGGCCCCCGGCGTGTGGCGACTCGAAGTGATGCCCGATGCCGTGCCCCTGCGCGACCCATTTGAGAAAGCCTCGCCCGACAAAACCGTGACCCAGATTGTGTGGAGCGGGCAGCCGCTGCGCCTGCGCCTGCCCGACCTCGGCCCCGCCTTCACCGCCCGGGGCCTGGATGCCGGCAACCCCGCCCAGCTCGCCGCCGCCGACGGCCGCCTCACGGTGCGCCCCGGCGTGTACCTGCTGGCCGCGCCCGGCCGGGCCACGGCGGCTTTCGGGCTCCAAACGCCGTTCAAAAATATCGAACTGGGCGAGTTCGTGGCCCCGCCGGCCACCTCCATTTTCCCGCAGCTGCGGCACACGCCGCCCGCTCAGGCCGTGGCCGGCCAGCCGCTGCGCATCAGCGCCATGCTCCCCTCCCTGGCGGCCGACGACAGTGTGCGCCTTGTCGTTCAGCACTACTACGGCCCCACCCGCACCGTGCCCATGACGCGCCCGGATTTTGCCACCGTAGCGGCTGAGGTGCCCGCCGCGCTGCTCTACCCCGGCGAGCTGCGCTACTGGCTGGTGCTGAAAACCGGCGGCCAGACCCTCACCTTTCCCGGCGGGTTTCGGGGGCAGCCGCGCGACTGGAACTACGCACACCCCGAGCATTTCACCGTGCCCATCGTGGCGGCGGGCACGCCGCTGCCGCTGTTCGAGGCGGCCCGCGACCAGGAGCGCATCGAGGCCCGCAGCCTGGTTTCCACCGCTTGGGTTGATTACGTGCCGTTGCCCGCTGGCCCGCTCGCCCTGCGGCTGGTGCAAGGCCCGCCCCGGCCGGCCCGGCCGGCCCAGCCGGTCGAAACCGGCCCCGCTGCCAGCCTGCGGGCCTTTTTCGGTGACCGCCTGGCCAGTCGCGCCGCCGACCTGGCCGGTTTCTCGGAGCTGGTGGTGCGGGCGCGCGGCAGCCGGGCGGGGGCGCGCCTCACGCTTTTGCTGACTACCCGCGATGCCGCCACTTACGCTGCCCCCGTGCCGCTGAGCACGGCCGTACAGGACGTGGTGGTGCCGCTCAGCGCCTTTCGGGCCGCGCCGGGCCTGCTGGTGCCCCGCCCCTACCCCGGCTTCGGCCCGCTCAGCTACCAGCCCGCCACCCAGGGGCCGCTGCAACTGGCCGAAGCCGAAGTATTGCAGCTGGTGTGGGAAGCGGAGCCGGTGAGCGGCAGCCCGGCGACGGTGGATATTGAATCAGTCTTGCTGCGTTAGCGACAAATCATCCGATGAAGCTGTTAGGTATTTGGCTGTATTTGGCGCGGGGCCCTGCCCCGTGACGAGGTTTAGTGGGCCTGTGGCCTACAGAACGGTCATGAAAGAACAATCAGGCGAAAGCCCATACGGCGCGGCGCGGCCACAGAACGGTCATGAAAGAACCATCAATCGAAAATCC
>JALYUI010000447.1 GCA_030853845.1 Bacteroidota bacterium
CTCATCAACCTGGTGGAAGAATACGGCAACGAGTTACCCGGCTTGGTCAAAGAGTTGAAGCGCCGGCAAGTGGCCGATGGAGCCCGCCACCAAGCCCAAATCTGCTTTTCCACGGTGCATAAGAGCAAGGGCCTGGAATACGACGCCGTGCAGCTGACCGATGACTTTATCGGACCCGAGTCCATCGACCGACTGGTTCGGGAATTAGCCGTGCGGCCGGTGGAGCCAGGCTTATTGGCACAGGTGATGGAAGAAGTCAACTTGCTCTACGTGGCCTTGACCCGCGCCAAGAACGTGCTTTATGTGCCCGCCACGCGCCTGCCTCATGCCTTTTCAGGGGGAGCCGGCATCACGCCCATCCACGGGGGAACGCCCCTGTTTGCGCCTCCACCTCCGCCGCCTTCCGCGTCAGCCAACCACTCACCGCACACCTCCTACCAACAGCCAGCCCCTATTGCAACGCAGCTGCAATCATTACAAAGCCGCTTAGACGCTATGTAGCTGAGAATCTGATTGGGTTGCTGGATAGGTTCGACCGACCTGATTCTATCATAGATGACCAGGTGCTAAGCCTGGCGCATCTTGAAACGGGTAATCAATGGGACCAGTGGCATTCGCTCCATTTTGCCAGCCAAGCCTTCTGCTCGCGCTCGGTAGTGGCAGGAGCGGCACAGTGTGGTTACATGGTCAAGACGGACATACGCCGCTGACTGCTGCAAAGACATTACGAGAGCTAGCCGGCTGATATCAGCGTCGTTTTCCTGCAACAGTTCGCGCATTTTCACCCCGGTCAAATAACTCCGGGCCGCATCCATCGCCACGGCTTTATCAGTGGTTTTAGCTGCGGGGTAATAGATGCGGGCCACCGGTTGCTCAAACCCGTGGTTTCGGGCGCAGAGGTAGCGCGGGGTTCGGTTTTTGCGGACCCGTATCGTAAGAATCCCACACGTAGGGCACGAATCGCGCAACGCAGGGTCCACCACCATGACGGATTCGGCCTCGGCCTCGGTAATACTGTCAAATACAACTCGGGCGTTAGTGATGCTCAACTCGTTACGCAGCTGCGTTTTCAAGTCGTGATAAGGCAAGGGCAACTCGTGGTTGAATAGCGCCAGCGGCTCGGTGGTGCCGCCGCATTGCTGGCAACAAGCGCCAAGCTGCGCGGCACGTTTCGCTTTCCATTCCGCAGACTCCCACGGTTTGGACAGTTTTTTTAGTTGCTCGAAAGCAGCCGCTACGGTCACCTCGCCGGTGCCCACTTGTTGGCTGAGGTGCATAAAATCGGCTTCTGTCATAGGTTAGTGGCTACTTTTTGGTGGCCCGCTGCTGAAATTTATAGTGCGTATTGATGAGATTTAGCAAGCCATAAAATACATACTCAAATTGCTCCGGGAACTCAATGCGCTTGGTTTGCTCCTTGTTGTGACGGATTTCAAATTGATTGACCAACATAAAAAACGCCTCCACGTCCTTTGAAAACTGCGGAAACGGCACTTGTTTGGCATCTGTTCGCAACGGCTCTAGCACATTGCAGAGCGTCACGCAGGCGGAGCGCATTTCTTCCAAGGTCGCGTTCTCTTTGAAGAAAAGCGTTTTAGCGTGTTGAATCTTCACGCTCACTTGCACGTCGAAGGTGGGCGGCACCTGACGCACCAACTCAGGCAACACAGTTTGGTGGCCGCGCTGCTCAATGCGCCGCCGCCCCAATGGCGTTGGCAGCACACCAAAATAGTCGATTCGGATGCCATCCACCCATTCGTTTGGCTGGTCATCGGGTTTGTCGAAGGCTAGTAAGCCGTCGCTTACCAACCGTTCCACCAACCGCTGAAATTCAGCATGTCCTTCCGCGTACGCCAGTGGAAAATCACGGTGAATTTCCAGGTTCCGTGGTTTGTGCTCCCGGCCGCCTGCTTCGTATAGCACCTGTAGCAACCGGTCGGCCCTTTCGTCAAACGTGTAGGGCAGGTCGGTTGGCGGTTGGCGCAGCAAGTCAGCCGTTAGCGTGGGAGGGGTCTGGTCGCGCTCGGCTGCCTCCCGGCACAGGCCCGCAAGCGCAAAATGGGGTTTGCCAAGCCCGGTAAGCACCCCGTTGGTTAATTCAAGCCAAGTGGGTAGGCCAATATGGGCTTCGCCAATCGGCGCAAATCGATACTGGATGAGCTGCGGGTTGTTGGCCACATGGCCCACAGAACAATCGCCGTAGCCTGCGCTGTAAGGCAATTGCGTGAGCGGGCAACGGCGGGGAACGGTGATGAAGGACATGATGACAAGCGGTGGCAAATAGTTGTGGGACCAGTATCAGAAGCGCAGTTTACTGCTTCTCCTGGGCGCAAACCGATTCAGACTGCCGAAGGTAGTGTTGCGAATTTGTGCGACTTTTTGGACCCCAATTTTTTAGCCCACAGGTGCCCCAATAGCTTTGTCAAACTAACCTGCTTAACCTTATGTCAGCTCCCTTTACTCCCCTCCGCGAACTGCGCCGCCGGGCGGGCAAATCGCAAGCGCAGCTAGCTGCTGCGCTTTGCATCACCCGGTCAGCTTACAGCAAGTTGGAGCGGGGCCTAACTGAGCTAACCGTTAAACGGGCGGGGCAGATTGCCCAAATTCTTAAAATTTTTATTACCGAATTATTACCCATGCCTACCCCTAATCCCGAGCAAATCGGCACCCCTGCGGCGGAACTACTGTACCTACGGGCAGCTGCAGAACACAGCGTTTTGGATGCCTATATCCGGGCAGGCATGGGCTACGAGGAGCAAATCCCGTTTGATGAACTGGACGAGAACTGCTGGATTTATCTTACGATTTGCGAAATAAAGACCCGCGAGGAGTACGAGGCCGCAGGTGTGCTTATCACCCGGCCAGCACCGGGCGGTGAACAAGCCGCGTTCGAGCAAATCCTGCGCGACCCCGGCATCTACTCCCTTTTTCAGCACAACACCATCAGCGACGAGTTTCTACTGGGTTTCTGGCAGGTCTTTCAAGCCAAAGGCACCCCTTACTTCGAGTATGAGGACAAACCGTTCGGGGCATTGACTAAACGGTTGCTCTCCAACGAGCACGACGCCACCGACTCTGCCGCTATGCTTAGCTCCTGGCCGGAACCGCTGCTGTTTGACCCTGAGCCCGAACCTGATGCGGTAGAAGTACCCCACCGCCCTGTGTACCAGCCAGGGCTTTTAATTGAAGAAAACCCTGAAGAAATTCAGGCCAGTATGAATGCCATGTCTCGTATCAACTGGAGAGAAGTTATTCAGACGTCAGAGGCCAGGAATATCGCGTGGGAATTAGACCAAGTGGTGTTTCACGAACCAGACCCGGCATTTGCCCATCTGCGGGAAGACCCCGCCGAGTACGCCCGCACCTTGACCCGGCTGGTTGGCATGGCCTGGGTGATGGATAGTCTAACCGAGGAGCAAAGCAGCATTGATGTGTTGCAGGAAGAAGCGGCTCGGTTGACCAGCGAAGCGTACTCCGCAGAATTTCAGGCGGCTTGTGAAAGGTTTGAGGTCAACCAGCGCAAAGCGTTTACCTAGTAGAGCCTCAAATCACGCGGCGTAGGTGTCTTCCGGTTCCAGGTGGCGCACCAGCGACATCATGGCCAGGGTATCGAGCAAAGGCTTCACCTTGTCGGCTTTGGTGCGCCGGAAACGGGCCGCTACCTGAGCGCTGCTCAGGGCCTCGCCGCCAGCCTGCTGCACGATGCTGCGCACAGCAAACATCTGCTGTGCCAACTCGGCCGGCCAGGGCTGGACAGCAGTTGCGGCTATATCGGTGGCCACCGTTGCGGTTACTGGCAGCGCCATTGTGGCTTGCTCCTCACCGGGAGCCTGGTACAGGGGGCGTAAGTAGCGCACGGTGCCAGCGGCTTCTTCGGCGGCGCGCTGCTGATTGAGCTGCACCAAATGCGTTAGAATCTCGGCGTCGCTCAGTGTCGAAGGCCATCCATAAGCGGCAGCTACGGCTACGTCGAGTTGCTGGTGCAGGCTGAGGACAACGGCAGCTAGGCCGTGTTCGTGGGTCGTTTGCTCTTTGGCCGTAAGAACCTGGCCGCAACGAAGTTTCTCAACTACGTTATAGAGGTCGGTGAGGGTCAGGCTAGGGTATTGGGCTTGCTGCCGCTTGCGGTGGGCGTCGAGGGCGTCGGCTAGCTCCCGGATGCGGGCCTGCTGGGCTTCGGTGGCGGCGGGGAAAGGGAACGGGTCAAAACAACGGACTTTGCGATA
This sequence comes from Bacteroidota bacterium, assembly GCA_030853845.1. Taxonomy (GTDB): domain Bacteria; phylum Bacteroidota; class Bacteroidia; order Cytophagales; family Hymenobacteraceae; genus Hymenobacter. The sequence continues at coordinate 4,227 of JALYUI010000447.1, forward strand.
ACGCGGCGTATTGCCTCCCAAATCAGCACCAGCTGCTAATGCCCATGTGATGTGAATACGACTGGATAAGACACCCAACAGGTGCGCATCATCAGAAGCTACGGCCACCAAAGAATCATCCAGCAGCACGCCTTGCGATACAAATTGAAAGATTCGGTGTTTGGCCGTTGCCGGCGTTACAATATAGCGCTCAAGCCCCTCTACCATTTTCCGCAGCTTGGGATTTGTCTCCCCGAATAACCACCAGTTTTCACGGCGTGAGGGCCGGTTGTTCAAATCCCGGGCAGGTTTGACTTTTTCAACTACCAGTTGGTACACCTCCGGATAGTTTTCCAGCACTTGAAGAGAAGTTAATCCGAACAAATCCACCACCCATAACCGGCGGTGTTTCTGCACCATGTCTTGACCGCTGAAGTATGGCTTTATAAATGAATGAAGCCCCTGGCGTACACCATAGCCTAACGCTGGCAATTGAGCATCCTCAACCAGGAATCCCGTGCTGAAAAGCCCCATACCGTTGTTTGCTATGTCTTTGTTAGCCAATAACCCGCTGGCCGCATCCAAATCGGCTCCAATAGTTAAGTCGGCGTTAATCGGTCCAAACGTTTCAGCCGTTTCAATGGACACCGCATCATCTTCTGCGCTACTATTCTCGTTTGTAACGGTCAATAGCGCGCCTGGAGAAGCTTGTAAAGTGCCGACCGTGAACGCAACCCGCACGGCGGCCCCGTCGGCACTATCAACCCATGGGTGGTCCGGAATAGCGAATGATAACACGAGCGGATTTGCATCAGCCTCTAGCTGCTGCTGAATCACCCGCCGATTAAAAGTCATGGAGATGGAATTAGTGGTAATGAAACCAAACCGCTCGGCACGAGTCTCGCGCACGGCTTCGGCCGCTTTTTGCCACCAATACATCACGAAATCAGCAGACTCTGGCACACGGCCCTTGTAGGCCTTGCGCAAAGCTTCGACGTATTGAATACCGAGTGCTTCCCGCATTCGTTTATCGCCGATAAAAGGCGGATTACCAATGATAAAATCAGCATCGGGCCACTCAGCCGGCCACGTCTTACTATAATCGGCGTTGTGCCCCAACACGGCGTCCTGCTGCCTAATATTCTGGTAGTTGTCCAGCAAGGGCTCTGCTAACTGCGTGAGGCCGTGGGAACGCAGGTGCCACTGTAAATAGCCGATGCGCAGCACCACGTCGGCAATGGCGGCGGCGCGGGGGTTCAGCTCCATGCCGAGCAGCTGCCGGGGGCTCACGGTGGTGCCGTCGCCTAAATCCAAGCGCCCGGAGCCGCCAAGCTTCGCCAGCGTCGTGAGCACCTCGCCTTCCAGCCGTTTCAGGTGCTCCAGCGTCACGTACAGGAAGTTGCCCGACCCGCACGCTGGGTCCAGAATCTTTACCGATGTGAGCCGGCGCAGGAATTTCAGCACTTCCTCGCGGGCATCGTCCACGGCCTTTTTTCCCTTGCCTTCGTCCAGGCGGGTGGCGCTGGCGGCCTGCGCGGCGGCCCACTCGCGGCGGAGCGGCTCAATCACGGTGGGCAGTACCAACCGCTCGACGTAGCGCCGGGGCGTGTAGTGCGCGCCCAAACTGTGGCGTTCGGTCGGGTCCAGGGCTCGTTCGAGCAGGGTGCCGAAGATGGCCGGCTCCACTTCCGTCCAGTTGGCGTCCGCAGCAAGTTGCAGCAGCTTTATCTGGTCGGCGTTCAGGGGCAGCGCCTTTGCATCGTGGAATAGCTGGCCGTTAAAGCGCCGAAGCTTGGTGCGCAACTCGGGAGAAAAGCCGCCTTTGTCCATCACCGCCCACAAGCCTTGCAGCGCTTCGGGCAGGTAGCTCCGGGATTCTTCCGTTTCAGCATAAGTGGCCAGCAGTCCCTTAAAGGAATCAGCCGGAATTAGCTGCACGTCCTCGGCAAACATGGTAAACAGGCAGCGCATCAGGAATTGCGCCACCACGTCGGACGGGTGGCCCGCCTTTTCCAGTTGGGTACTCAGCCCGGCCAGGTAGCCGGCGAGCTGGCGCGTGACCTGGGCGGCACGGCGGCCGGGGTCGAGCTGCTGCGGGTCAGTAAAGAGTAGGTGCAGCTGCTCCCGCAGCTCCGGCTTGGCCAGCGCCGGCAGGTAGAAGCGGGAGTGCGCGGCATCCGGGAACGGGACGTAAGTGTCGCCGACGCCGGCAAAGTTGCTGTACACGTCAAAACAGTGCCCCACGTCCACCACGACCACAAACGGCGGGCGCGGCTCCGAGGCCGGCAAGGCCCGCACGTAACGCAGCGCCTGTTCCTGGGCCGCCTTCATCATCTGCTCCCATTTGGCGGTGCCGCGCACGGCGTGGCCCTTGCGGCGCTTCTCGGCTGGCAAACCCAACTGCGCCTTCTCGGCGGCGGCTTGCTCGTCGGGCGTAGTGGTGCCCTGCTTGGTTTCCAGAACGAAACAACCGCGCTTGTAGAGGTCGATTCGGCCGGTGGTCTGCTTGCCGCCCCCGTCCTCAAACGTCACGGCCCGCTCCAGCACGTAGGCATCCTGGGCGGGGCTATCGGTGGTCGGGTCGGGGCGCGGGACGCCGAGTAAGTCGCAGAGGTCTTGCAGAAACAGGCCGTAGTTGGCCCGCTCCGCGCCGCCGGATTTTAGCCAGCGGGTTTCAAAGTCGGTATAATGCACGATGCAAAATAAGCCCTTTCCGAGTAGCGGGGTGCATTCGGGCGCTTGCTATCGGCTTTTAATTTTTCGGGGCAGTGGGGAAAGAATATTTTCCTTTTCTGCTATCTTCATTGCGCATTAGCGCACAGCCTTCTATACGGCTCTTCCTATCATGAAACGCTTTCACAGCACATCCCATGAGCGGTAGGTATCAACCTAACCGCTCTCATGAAACAACCCAAAAAACGCTGGGCCTGGACCGCCCGGCAACGAGGCCGCTGCCATAACCGGCACGACTGCCGCATCACTTCGCCCTCGCTGGAATTTCTGCGCCGCCACTGGCACCAGCACCGCGCCGTTACCCGCCAGGCCCTGCACCTGGTGCTGGCCGGCCGGGACGAGGGCCACGTCACCTTTCGCTACCAGCCCCGGCACGGTGGCCGCCACGACTGGGCGTAACCCATTAGCCCCTGTTCTGCTTCCAAAGCGAAACAGGGGCTATTTGCGTCTACCAAACATATCTAACTGGACCCGGCTGACTCGAAAGTCACTTCTTGAATCTTTTTATCCGAGTTCGTTATGGCGGGGTCGTCCACCAAGTCCCGTACCTCCAGGTCCAGCGCCCGGCTTAGGGAAATGAGCAGGTCTTCGCCTTGTTATTTTTAAGGAGCGCTGTGCGGGGCTTACATTTTGCCCTTCATCTTGCCGTCGGCCATTTTCTTGTCGTGCGGGGTGTCCATGTGCATCTTGCCGTCGGTGCCGATTTCCTGGCCTTCTTTCAACATCATTTTCTTGCCGTCCTTCATCATGCAGGTGCCGTCGGCCATTACCTGGGTGCCGTTGGCCAGGGTCATGGTTTCGGTCATGGGCATCATCGTGCCGCCCTTCATCATCATCATTTTGCCGTCCTTCATCATCATGTGGTCGTGCTCCATCTTGCCGTGGACCATTTTGCCGGACTTGTGCATTTTCATCTTGGCGGGGGCGCTTTGGGCTTGGGCGGCGCTGGCGCAACAGACGAGGGCGAGGACGGGCAGGAGCTTGAACAGGTTTTTCATTGGATTGGGAAATGGGTTGGGTTGGGAATTGGATTGGACGGTGAATGTACTAAGCTGAGGTTGAATTGACTGGCCGGGGTTAGCGAAGCCGAAGGCGGGCCGGGCCGCAGGTGGTCGCGGCGGGCAGCAAACCAGGGGGAAACACGGGCCGTAGGTGTTGTTCGTCGGGCGCGGTTAGCGTGGCTGGCACTCGTTCGGCATATTCCACTCCCTTATTAGCTGCTATTTTCAACCACTACTATTCCCGCTGTTTTATTTCTTATGGCCCATCACGTGCCGCCGTTACTCTCGGCGGGCGGTGGGCACCAACCCTTTCCATTTGCTCCATTTACCCCCAAAGGTGCCCCCGGCGACCGAAGAAGCCGCCTTGGTGCAGCGCCTGCTGGCCCGCGACGAGCGGGCGCTGCGGCTCCTATACGACCGGCACGCGGCCGGGCTGCTGACGGTGATTCGGCGGGTGGTACGCGACGAGGCCTTGGCGCAGGACGTGCTGCAGGAAGGACTGCTTAAAATCTGGCTGAGCGTGGGCCGCTACGACCCCGAACGCGGCCGGCTCTTTACCTGGATGGTGCGGGTATGCTGCAACCACGCCATCGACGTGTTGCGCAACCCGCGCCACCGGTTCCACCGCAGGCAACCGTCGCTGGACGCGAGCGGGGCGCAGCAGCTGCCGGCCCCCGAGACGTTTAAGCCCGAGCACATTGGGGTGCGGGAGCTGGCCTTGCGGCTCAAGCCCAAGCAGCGCGAGGTAGTGGAGCTGCTGTACTTCGGCGGCTGCACGCAGGCCGAAGCGGCCGAGGAGCTGGGCATTCCGTTGGCCACGGTGAAAACCCGGGCGCGGGCGGCGCTGGTGGCGCTGGGCGGCTGGGCCCGGTAGCCGATTGGTTTCCCTGGCGGCCGGAACGCCGCTAATTCAGGGGGCGAGACAACCAAACCGGCGTTCTTTTCCGTACTTGCCAGCAAACGGGGGCGTATGCCGCGTCCGTTCCATCCCCAATCCGCTGATTTTCTGTGCCTGTGGTGCGCTCCTACGCCGTGTTGCTATTGCTGCTCAACTACCTGCTGGTGGTGGGCGCGGGCATGGCCGAGCGGCCAGCGAAGGTAATTGACCGGCCCTTTGCCTACGTGCACAGCCGGGACTGCCAGTTGACGCACACGCTGCGCCTGGCTTGTTTCGACGACTGCAACGGGGTGCAGTACACCGTGAAGAAAAACGGGGAGCGGCCGCCGCTCACCCAACTGCTGACCAGCCTCAAGGGGCTGGATTTGCACTGCCTGGCGGAGACGCGGGTAGTGTTTGCCGCGCCCGTATTCGGGCAAAGCCAGGCCCGGCTGGTGGCCTGGAACAAGGCCGTGCCGGTGGGCTACCGGAGCCGGATGGAGTTGCCACCCCGGCGGGGATAAGCCGTGCGCGGGCCTTGCGGGGCCTTCAACTGGTGTCGGGCACAGGGTGTCCGGGCCGTTTCGTCTTATCCATTTGCTGACGCTGTTCGCGTAGGTCATTGCGCCGGCGCGGGCGTCGATACCCTCCCTTTTTATGGTTTTCCTGGCATTTCCTATCCAACCCGCAGCGGGCGCTACGGGCGTAACTTCTCGCGTACAGCCGCCCGTTGCCGGCCGCTCCGCCTTCGCTCCTTCTGAAATTGGCCGGGTGAAGGGCCTGCCGGCGGCCCCTGCCGACCGGGACCAACCACGGGGTGCCCTGGCCAGCCGGCGCACGCAGTACCGGGCACAGTGCCGTGCCAACTGCATGACCAAAGCCAACTTTTAACGGCGGGTGATGCCTGGCTCCGGCGCGGCCGGGACTGCCCTGGTAGGCGGACGCTTCAGCGGGCCGTTGGGGCATGACCAGGGTCGGGAATTCTCCATCAAATTTCTCATTCGGGGGCTTCGCGCTGCAACGCGGGGCTTCCACCTTTTTCTTCTGGATGATACAATTCTTTACTTTTTGGTCGGCCGGGCGGGTAGTACCCGCTTGTGCCTTGTTAGTGCTCGCCAGCCTGACGGCGGTGGGCCAAACCAGCGATGCGCGGCCCCGGGCCGACACCCTGAAAACACAACGGCTGGGCGACGTGGAGGTGACCGGCGGGGCGGTGCCCGTGAGCAAGACGGAACTGTCGACGGAGGCCACGGCCAGCCCGGCGTCCGTGACGCTGGTGGGGCGCGACTACGTGGCCCGGCAGGCGGTAAACTCCTACGGCGACCTGCTGCGGCCCCTGGCTGGGGTGACGGTGGCCAACTTTCAGCTCGGCGGCGTGGGCTACGGCGTGTCGATGCGCGGCTACGTAGTGACCGAGCACGCCCGCGACATCCTGTTTTTGATTGACGGGGTGCCGCAGAACCAGGGCTCCGACATTCAGACCAACGGCTACACCGATTTGAACCCGCTCATTCCGGAAACGCTGCGGCGCATCGAGGTGACGAAGGGGCCGTTCAGCCCGTTTTATGGCGACCACGCGCTGGGCGGCACCATCCGCTTCGATACCGAGGACCGGCTGGCCAGCAGCGTGTCGCTCACGGGCGGCACCTACGGGTTTGTGCGGGCCGTGGCCATCGCGGGGCTGGGCAGCCCGGACCGGACCAAGGGTGGCGGCTACGTGGCCCTGGAGGAAAACCGCACGGACGGCTACCGCGACAACAACCACGACCAGCGCCTGAACGGGCTGGCCAAGTACTCGTTTCCGATGGCCGGGGGCATGGGTGCGGTGCGGGTGC
>JALYUI010000463.1 GCA_030853845.1 Bacteroidota bacterium
TCAGCCATTCCGCGCTCAACATCACCAAATTTGCCCAAATGCCCACGCAGTGTTCCGTGTGTAGCCAGGCGTTCGAGCCCGAGCCCGGCTTTTATTTCGGCTCGATGTACATCACTTTTGGCTTCAACGTGGCCACTACGCTGGTGCTGGGCATCCTCATCTACTACCTGCTGGGCGACCCCGATACGTGGGTGTACGTGGCCATTATCACGGCCGTCACCATCCTCTCCACCCCGCTCATTCTGCGCTACTCGCGGGCACTGATGCTGTATCTGTTTGGCGGGGTGCAGTATAACCCGCGGCTGGGTCGGCAGCCGGCGGCCGATGACCTCACCCCCTGACCCCCTCTCCCGCGGAGAGGGGGCACCGGCAATGCTTCTAGCGTAAATCGCATGAATAAAAAGAGCCCAGTGTACACCGCTGGGCTCTTGTTGTTTTACTCTTGGTGAGAACCGGTGCCCCCTCTCCGCGGGAGAGGGGGTCATGCCCCAAAGGGGTCCCGTGAGGTCGACGTGAGGGACGCTACTTCAGCAGCTGGGCCTTCCACACGTCGTTAGCCGGGTTGGCGTCGGGCAGCAGCTTGGTGGGGTTGAGCTTCACCAGCGTGAGGGGCGTGGTGGAGTTGTAGCGGAAGGTCCAGGTGCCGCTGCGCTGCCAGATTTCGACGGGCAGGCGCACGCGGGTGGTTTTGCCGCTGGTTTCGGTTACGTCGGCGATGAGGGGCATGGCGGCCTGGCCCTTGTTCTCCACGGTGATGAGGGCACCCTGGGCGGGGTCCTGGTTCACGTAGGCCACGGTGGTCACGGCCTGGTCGAGGGTCCAGTTGTTGTACACCCACTCGCGCCAGAACCAGGTCAGGTCTTCGCCGCTGGCCTCGTTCATGGTCCGGAAAAAGTCCTTGGGCTGCGGGTGCTTGAAGGCCCAGCGGCTGATGTAGGTGCGGAAAGCGTAGTCGAACCGCTCGGGGCCCAGAATCTCGGCGCGCAGCAGAAACAGGCCGTAGCCCATCTTGCCGTAGGCCGCGAAGCCGAGCATGTTCGACGGCGTCACGTCGGGCACGGTGTAGGGCGGCACGGTGGCCGGGTCGGTCATGTAGCGCACGTTGCCCTTCACCAGCCGCGTGGTGTCGTTAATCTGCTTGGCATACTCGCCGCCGTTGAAATTATTGGTCGAGAGAATGTTGATGAAGGTGTTAAAGCCCTCGTCCATCCACGGGTATTTGCGCTCGTTCGAGCCCACAATCATCGGAAACCAGTTGTGGCCGAACTCGTGGTCCGTCACGCCCCAGAGGTTGGCCTTGCGGGCCTTCACGCCGCAAAACACGATGCCCGGGTACTCCATGCCGCCCACCACGCCGGCCACGTTGGTAGCCACCGGGTAGGTGAACTCATACCACTGCTTCGAGTTGTATTCGATGCTCTTCTTCACGTATTCCGTGCTGCGGTTCCAGGCCGTATCCTGGGCTGCCTCCACCGGATACAGCGACTGGGCCAGCGACTTACGCCCGCTGGGCAGGTTCATCTTCGCGGCGTCCCAAACGAAGGAAGACGAAGCGGCCCAGGCCACATCGCGCGCCCGCTGGCACTTGAAGTGCCAGGTGAGGCGGCCGTTTTTGCCGGCCGGGCGCGAGCCCGCCTGCGTCACCTCATCGGCCGAGCGCACCAGCACGGTCTTATCAGAGCCGGCAGCCTTGGCCAGGCGGCTTTGCTGGGCTGATGTCAGCACTTCGGCGGGGTTCACGAGCTCGCCCGAGCCGCCCACGAGGTAGCTGGCCGGCACGTTCAGGGTGTAGTCGAAGTTGCCGTATTCGAGGTAGAACTCGGCCGTGAGGTAGGGCAGCGTGTTCCAGCCCTCCACGTCGTCGTACACGGCCATGCGCGGGTACCACTGCGCCACTTCGAAGATTTCGCCGTTTTTGGTCGGCAGGCGGCCCAGCCGGTCGGAGCCGTACTCGGGAATGTTGAAGCCGTAGGCGATGTCGATTTTCAGCTTGTCGCCGTTCGGCTTCAGGGCCTCGGGCAGTAGTATCTGCATCCGCGTGTCGGTTACGCGGTAGTTGGCCTTCATTTTCTTGCCGTGCAGCTCAATG
>JALYUI010000515.1 GCA_030853845.1 Bacteroidota bacterium
TGGGCTTCTTCAAAACCCTCACCCCGCGCCACACCAACGTGCTGCTCCGCACCGCCATTGCCGACCATATCCGCGCCCTCACCAAAGCCAGCCAGCCGGTCACGGCCCGCGTCGAAGGCCGGGTGAAGGCTAATTAAGAATTAAAAATTAAGAATTAAAAATGAGCAAAGGCTCGTCGCTTTTGAGCTCATATTTCTTACTCCACTATTAATTTTTAATTCTTAATTTTTAATTGATTTTTATGAAGCGTCGCGACTTTCTCCGTAATTCTCTGCTCGGCACTGCCGGCTTTTCCCTGCTTGGTGGCCTGGCCAATTCGGCTTCGGCGGCTGCCACTGCTAAGGTTCCGCTCAAGCTCACCATTCTGCATACCAACGACATGCACTCGCGCATCGAGCCCTTTCCCGACAACGGCGGGCAGTGGGCCGGGCTGGGCGGCATGGCCCGGCGGGCGGCGCTCATCAAAGACATTCGGGCCCAGGAGCCCAACGTGCTGCTGCTCGACTCGGGCGACATCTTCCAAGGCACCCCGTACTTCAACTTCTTCGGCGGCGAGCTCGAGTACAAGCTGATGAGCCAGATGGGCTACGACGCCAGCACCCTCGGCAACCACGACTTCGACAACGGCCTCGACGGCCTCGTGCGCCAGCTGCCCAACGCCACCTTCCCCTTCCTGATTGCCAACTATGACTTCTCGAAAACCCCGCTGGCCGGCCGCTTCGCGCCCTACAAGGTGTTCGAGAAGCAGGGCATCCGCATCGGCGTGTTCGGCATTGGCATCGAGCTGAGCGGGCTGGTGGCCGACAAGAACTTCGGCCAGACCCTGTACCTCGACCCGGTAGCGAAAGCGAAGGAAATGGCTGCCCTGCTGCGCGGCCCCGAACGCTGCGACCTCGTTATCTGCCTGTCGCACCTGGGCTACAAGTACGAAAATGCCAAGCTCGACGACCGCAAGCTGGCGGCCCAGGTTTCGGGCATCGACCTGATACTAGGCGGGCACACCCACACGTTTATGGATGCGCCCGAGCCCATCACCAGCCCCGACGGCCACGCCACGCTCATCAACCAGGTGGGCTGGTCAGGCATCAACCTCGGGCGGCTCGATTACGAGTTTTCAACAAAAAAGAAGCGCGCCGGGTTAGCGAGTGCCGCCGTAGTGCCGGTTGGGGCGGCCTGTTAAAACGACCGTAAAAACAAGGTCATTTCGGCTTTTTTAAGTGCGAAGTTTTCCACAATTTTGTCCCCCTTCAACAAAAGGGGGTGCCTGTGGGCTCCCGCTGCTTTCCTGTTTTCCGCCCCCGGCTCCGGCCGGTTTTTTGTCTCAAATCACTCATGCTCAAAGATTTTCGCACGGTTTGGGCTGGCTGCTTGCGCAGCATCGCGGCGGAAATCGGCGAACAGAGCTTCAAGACCTGGTTTCAGCCCATTGTGCCCATCGAGCTGAAGGGCAACGTGCTCACCATTCAGGTGCCGAGTGCCTATTTCTACGACTGGCTGGAGGAGCACTACGTGGATGAGCTGCGCCGCGCCCTCTACCAGCAGCTGGGCTCGGAGGGCCGCCTGGAGTACAGCGTGGTCGTCGACCAGGGCAACGACCAGGCCCCGCCCCGGGCCCTGCACCTGCCGCCGCCCCGCAAGCAGGCCGCCCCCGACCCGCGCGACGCGCCCCAGCCTCTGCCCGGCCAGCAGCCGCTCATGGGCAACCCGCTGGCCGGCAGCGCCCGCGCCGCCTCGGCCCGCTACGTGAACTCGGGCGCGGTGCGCACCACCCCGCGCGGCAACAATTTCGCCAACGGCGGCGGGGCCGACACAATGGCTCCGCCCCGCAACCCCTTCGACCAGGCCCGGCCGATGGACGGCAACCTGGTGCCCTCGCAGCTCAATGGCTCCTACACCTTCGACAACTACATTGAGGGCGACTGCAACCGCCTGGCCCGCTCGGCTAGTCTGGCCGTGGCCAACAAGCCCGGCACCACCAGCTTCAACCCGCTGATGGTGTACGGCGGCGTGGGCCTGGGCAAAACCCACCTCGTGCAGGCAATCGGCAACCACATCAAGGCCACTGCGCCCGAGCGGTTTGTGCTTTACGTGTCGGCCGAGAAGTTCACCAACCAGTTCATCGACAGCGTGCAGCGCGCGCAGGTGCAGGACTTCGCCAATTTTTACCTGCAGGTGGATGCCCTGATTCTGGACGACGTGCAGTTTCTGGCCAACAAGGGCAAGACGCAGGAGATGTTCTTCCACATCTTCAACCACCTGCACCAGTCGGGCAAGCAGATTGTGATGACTTCCGACCGGCCCCCCAAGGACCTGCAAGGCCTGGAGGACCGGTTGCTGAACCGCTTTAAGTGGGGCCTGACGGCCGATGTGCAAAGCCCGGACTTTGAGACCCGCGTGGCCATTATCCGCAACAAGATGGAGCAGGACGGGATTGATATTCCGCCGGACCACGTGGTGGACTACCTCGCCAACTCGGTGCACACCAACGTGCGCGAGCTGGAGGGCGTCATCGCGTCGCTGGTGGCGCAAAGCAGCCTGAGCCGCCGTGACATTGACCTGGAAATGGTGAAGCAGGCCCTGCGCCACATCATCGAGGAAGTGGAGGCCGAGGTGAACCTCGACTTCATTCAGAAGACCGTGGCTGCCTACTTCGGCATCTCGGTGGAGCTGCTGAAGGATAAAACCCGCAAGAAGGAAGTGGTGACGGCCCGGCAGGTGGCCATGTACTTCGCCAAGCACCACACCGCGCACACGCTGAAAACCATTGGTTTCCACTTCGGCGGCCGCGACCACACCACCGTGATGCACTCGGTGCAAACGGTATCGGACCTGGTGGATTCGGACAAAAAATTCCGCGACCAGGTGGACGAGCTGCGGAAGAAGTTCGGCAAGAAGTAGGCACCCGTTTCCGGGTAGGGCGCGTTATATTTGGGAAAACCCCTGCCTTATGGAAACCCTTGCCCCGGAAATTTCCGACTACGAGCTCGAACGCGGAAAGCCCATGCCCAGCCTGAATCACAGCATTGTTCAAGCCAATTCAGTTTTTGAGTTGAAAACCCGCTACCGTGAGCGGTTTCGCTTCATGTCGGAAGTCAATATCGATATTGCTGGCCGGGTAATGGTGCCGGATATCGGAATTTTTCCCAAGATGGTCGCCGATATGGCCCACGACAGCATCGTAGTGCAGCAAGTGCCACTCACAACCATCGAAATCCTTTCGCCTTCGCAGGCCCTTAGTGAACTGATTGGCAAGGCTAACGCCTATTTCCAGGCCGGCGTGAAATCTTGCTGGATTGTGCTGCCGGAGGCGCAGGGAATTTTCGTGTATAGTGCGCCCGGCAAATACATGTTTTTTCACGATGCGGAAACCCTAACCGACCCGGCGACTGGCATCGAGCTGCCGCTACCGCCGCTGTTCGAGTAGCGTTAAACCATCAGTTTACGACGCTGCAAACGTAGCGACATAAAAACCCCTGCCTTATGGAAGCCCTTGCCCCGGAAATTTCCGACTACGAGCTCGAACGCGGAAAGCCTATGCCCAGCCTGAAACACGCCATTATCCAAGGAAACTTGATTCAGTTTCTGCGCATTAATCTGGGGGCCGACTATCTGGTTTTGCCTAAGCTTAGTTTGGCGCTGGATACGCAGAAGGTCGTCCCCGAAATCTCGGTTTTTCTGCGCTCAGCTCTCGACCTCACGGTTGAGCAGATATGCGTGGGGCAGACTCCGCGTACGGCCATTGAAATCTTGTCGCCGACGCAGGTAATTGCTGAGTTGCTCGAAAAAGCTGCCCGTTATTTCGCGGCCGGTGTGCAGTCGTACTGGCTGGTGGTGCCCGAGTTGCGGGCCGTGGCGGTATTTTCGGAACCCGGCAAGTACAAGTACTTCTACAATGGCCAAACTCTGACCGACCCGGCTACGGGCGCGGAAGTCGTCGTCAGCCAGCTGTTCGACTAAGCCGCTGTCGTTGCGCTCATTTCCTCTAGTGGCAGGTTGTATTTGGCGGCAAACTCGCGCAGCTGCTCGCGGAAGCGGGTTTTGCGCATCTTGCCTTTTACCTCGCGTAGGTTGAGGGCGAAGATTTCACCATCTTTCTGCCGCACGCGCAGTTGGAAGGGTTTGAGCTCCAGGGCAGCCATGTTTTCGGCGGCGAATACCTGCTTGGGGCGGAACAGGCCGTTTTTGTGCACAATGTAGCCGGGCGTGAACTCCAGGTAGCTCTGGGTGCCGAAAATGGGCGCGTTGTTCACCAGCACGTAGCCCAGAAACACCAGCCCCAGCCCCAGCACCACCCAGTGCACGAAGTACAGCGGCCCGCGCGCCAGGTCGCGCTCCATGGCAAACAGCGCGTAGAGCACCCAGCCGCAGCTGACGCTGAGCTGACCCCAGAAGTTGACGCGGGAGTTGTTGGCGGGACGAAGACGGATGCGGGTGGTACCAGTGGGCATGGGGCAAATTTAGGCGCTGGGCGCGGGTTGTCGGTAGTTGGGATGGAAAAGAGCCTTGCCGGAGTGAAATGCAGAACGTCATGCTGAGCTTGTCGAAGCATCTCTACCGCGTAAGTAATCAGTTACTGCTGCAGTAGAGATGCTTCGACAAGCTCAGCATGACGTTCTTTTTGGGCTAGTTTCGTCGTTCAATCAACGACAATTACCCCATAAACTTTGCTTCGAGCGTCATTTTGGGTACGGCGCTCAGCACTTTCGACACCGGGCAGTTTTCTTTGGCATCCTCGGCGTGCTTCTGGAAGTCGTCGGCGGTGATGTTGCCGCCCGTCACGTGGCCCTCGGTGCTCACGTGGATGTGCTCGATGACGGGGTGCCCGTTGTTGGGGTTCATCGTGACGGTGCTGGTGGTTTTGATGTGCTGCACCGAGTGGCCGTGCTTGGTGAGCACGCTGGTGAGGTACATGGTGTAGCAGCCGGCGTGGGCCGCGCCAATCAGCTCTTCGGGGTTGGTGCCGCCTTTGCCTTCGAAGCGGCTGCCAACGGAGTAGGGGGCATTGAGCGCGCCGCTTTCGGTGCTGAGCGTGCCGCTGCCTTTGATGTCGCCGGTCCAGGCGGCGGTGCCTTTGTGGTCTGCCATGATAAGGTGAATGAGTAAATGGGTGAATGAGTGAAGTTGCCGGGCCAGCCCCGAAGTAAGGGCAGCCGGCCCGGCATTGGCTAACGGCCCCCGGCCGGGCGGGTTGCGGCCGGGCGCGGTTTGGGCAGCCGTCCGCGTACCTTCGCGGCCGTCGTTCCGGCGTTTTTTCTTCGCATTTTATGGGAATCAAATCAGCCCTGAGCGGCCCGCTGGCCCGCTACATTGCCCGCCGCCACCAGCGCTGGCAGCACCGCCCCGAAACCACCCAGCGCGAACTGCTGGCTAAGCTCACGGCCACGGCCGCCGGCACCGCTTTCGGCCGCGCCCACGACCTGGGCGGCATCCGCACGCCCGCCGACCTGGCCCGGCAGGTGCCCGTGCGCGACTACGAGGCCCTC
>JALYUI010000534.1 GCA_030853845.1 Bacteroidota bacterium
GTCATAGGTAACGCCGCCCACCGGATTGTTTGGGCTGATGGTCGTCAGCGTGGGAGCCGGCACGACGCCCGTGCCGCTCAGGTTGATGACGTAGCTGGGCGTGCCCTGGCTGTTATTGGCAATCGTAACGGTGCCCATGCGGGTGCCGCCGGCCGTGGGAGTAAACGTGAGGTCGAACGTGGCGGTGCTGTTGGCTGCCACCGTGGTTGGGACCGTGCCGCTCACGGCAAAGTTTCCGGTGGTCGTGATACCGCTAATCACGAGGGCATCGGTGGTGCTGGAGTTGGTGATGGTGAACGTGACCGCCGGCGAGGTGCTGCCTACCGTGGTGTTGGCGAAACCGGAGAACGTGCTGGTATTGGCGTAGGCCGTACCACCCTGGCTCACGGCAATCATCGGGTTGGGCGTGGTGGCCGTGGCATTGCCACTGAGGTTGATGGTGTAAGTTGCTTCGTCCGCGTCGTCGTTGTTTATCGTCAGAACCCCCGTGCGGGTGCCCGGCGTTGTCGGCGTAAACGTCACGGTAAAGGTGGCCGTGCTGTTGGCCGCCACGGTGGTTGGCACCCCGCTCACGCTGTAGTCACCGGTTGCGGTGATGCTGCTAACGTTGAGCACCGTGCCACCCAGGTTCTCGATGGTAAAGGTTTTGGTATCGGTACTGCCGACAGTTGTCGAGGCAAAGCCGCTGTAGGAACTGCCGGTGAGGTAGGTCGTGGTGCCCTGCTTCACGTTGATTTCGGCGGCGGTAGGTACGCCACCGCAGATTGCAACCGCCGAGGTAGAGCTGCGGGGCATTGGCGGAGAAGCCGTGGTGAAATCGGCCGAGTTGTCGTTTGTGTCTTTGCAGCCGTTGTTTGCAGTTCCGGTGGGGTCCATGCGAATAAAAGAGAAAGCATTGCCCGTTGCAATCGTGGTAAACCGGGTGGTTTCCGCGCAGTTGGCAGTACCCCCGAAGCCGACGAAGTCAATGATGGTCGCATCGGTCGTACAGGTTGGGCCGAGAGCAGTAGTGCTGCTCACCAGCGCTACTTTCCCGGTCGAGGCACTCAGGTTAATGGTTCCGGTTACATCCCCGGCCGGGTTCAATGCCGGCGTGGCGGTCCCGTTCGTTGCTTCTTGCACCAGATAATACCCACCGGCCGGAATAGTAACTGAAGCCGGCAATGCCGTTACTGAATAATTGCCCGCTCCGGTGGCCGAGTTGTACTGCACCGAATACCCGGTCAGCGTTTGGGAAACGGTCGAAATATTGTGCAGCTCGATAAAGTCGCTCCTGTAGCTGGCGCTAGCATTGCCTCCACCGCCATAAATCTGACTGATAACGACCGTCGTGCTCGGACCAGTGCTTTGCGCCCGCCCCGCAAAGGGCAGCAGCAGTAACAGACTCAGCAGTCGCGCCCAGCGAAACGACAGCCCCTTCTTGTAAAATATTGACATAAACAACGAAGTTGAAGTGAGGAGAAAAATGATTGGGTGAGAAGAAAAAAGCGAAGGTTGGAATGCCCGTCGGCTCCAAGCAGTGGCCAGGCAACGACGGCCGGCATCCATTAATCAGGAGAAATCTATATATCAGCCAAGGCCATAAATACGGAGTTTTACCAAACGATTGGCACCTGACAAGGTAAGGATAAAACTGGTTGATTCCATTTTTTACAGGTTAAGCTATTGATTCGCAAGCTCCGCTTAGGGTTGGCGCTGGCACCAGCGGGCCGGCCGGCCCTATTTCAGCTGCCGCAGCTGCTCCAGCGCCTGCTGGGTTTCTTCCTGCTTGTGCTGCTCGTTTTCCTCTTTCGAGGGCGAGCCTTTGGGCTGGCTACCGTAGAAAGTCAGAATATTCTGGCGCATGGGCGGGCTGATGTACTCGAACTTCTTGTCGGCCAGCTTGCGTAGCCACTCGCCGTAGGTTTCGTCGGCCATGGTGTACTCACCAGCTTTGGTCGGGTGGCCGGTATCGAAGTCGGCATTCACGAGTTTCAGGGGGGCGGCGGCCGAGTCGGCGGGCTGGCGGGCAATGTCGGCGCAGTAAGCCGCCATCGTTTTGCGGAAGCTGGCCCGGAACAACCTCTCGGCTTCGGGCGTGGGCAGCTTGAAGGCGAAGGGCTTAAGGGGGCCTACTTTGGGCAAAATGCGAATGAAATAGGAAATAATGCGTGCCCCGAACCCGGGCTGGTGGTATGTTTTGCCGTAAAGCTTACGATACTCCTTGGGGCTCTCCCGCTTGAGGTAGTCGCGGCGGCGCGCCCCGGGGCTCAGCTTCTGAATGTCCTTGCGCTTGTAGTGCCAGGCGGCCCGGGCGGCGGTCGGAATCAGCTGGCTCACGGCGAAGCGGAAGCTGGCAATGCTCAGGTCCACGTTCACAATCACCTGGCCCAGCTCCAGGCCGTAGGTTTTCAGAAAGGCCCGCTCCAGGGTGGCCTTGCTCACCTTGAAACCGATTTTCTGGTGGTAGTCCTCGTTGCGGTACTTGCCGCTGGCCAGCTGCACCACATCGAAGGCAAACTCCAGCTGGGTATGCTGCTTGGGCGCTTCCTGGTAGGTAATGATGTCGCCGAATCTGGCCTTCAAATCCGGATATACCGAGGCCATAGCCCGGTTGGTGCCCTCGGGATGGCCATTGAGGTCGGCCTCGTAGTGGGCCAGGCTGCCCAGGGCAAAAGCATAGTCGTTGCGGTCGCGGGCAGCCTCCAGCATGTTGCGCACAAAGTCGCCCGAGCGCACGTAGTGGGTGAGGTTGGTAAACAGCACCGAGCCAAAAGGGTAGTAGCCCATGTCCTGAATAATGGCCCCGCCGTAGGCGTAGGCTTTGGCCCCGGCCAACTCCTCGGGAGTCGAGCCGGGGAAGCGTTTCAGAATGGCCGGCACCAGGCAGCGCTCCCAGGTCGAGTCGATGTTGGCCTGGTGCGTGAGCACGGCGTTGGCGGCGGCGGGCCGGACCGGACAAGCCAGCCCCAAGGCCAGCAGCAGAACAAGAAAACGGGCCATGAAACGGTCGGGGTAAGCACAACGATGCCCCTGCTCAACGGCAAACCGGGGGCTGGCGTTGCCGGGTTGGGCGGCACTCCCCTCCCCCACCAGCCGGGGCCGCCGCCGCCTAAACCGGGGCCACTTGCAGCGACGAGCCCCGCACCAGCAGCTGCGGGTGCAGCACCACCTGCCGCGGGGCGAAGGGCTGGCCCTGGGCGGCAATCAGCTCCAGCAGCAGGTGCAGGGCGGCCTGTCCCATCTCCTCGCAGCACTGGTCGACACTGGTCAGGTTGGGCTCGGTAACGACCGTAAACGCCTCGTTGCTGAAGCCGGCCAGGGCCAGGTCGTGGGGCACGCGCAGGCCCTGGCGGCGGGCTTCCTGCAAGGCCCCGAGGGCCGCAAAGTCGCTGGCCGCGAACACGGCATCGGGCGGGTCGGGCCGGGCCAGCAGCTCGCGCACGGCAGCGGCGGCCGGCTCCTGGGTCAGGTCGGAATAGCGCACCAGGGTATCGTCGGCGGGCAGGCCAGCTTCGGCCAGCGCCTGTAGGTAGCCGTGGCGGCGGTGCTGGTAAATGTTGAGGTGCTGGGGGCCGGCCAGGTGGGCCACGCGGCGGCAGCCCTGGGCCAGCAGGTGGCGCGTGGCGAGGTAGCCGCCCTGCTCGTCGTCGAGCACCACGGCATTTACCTGGTCGCCGGTCGGAATGCGGTCGAAGAACACCAGCGGCAGGCCCCGGGCGCGCAGCTTGTCGAAGTGGCGAAAGTCGTGGGTGGTACGCGATACCGACACCAGCACACCCGCCACCTGGGCGCTGAGCAGGGTGTCGAGGGTGCGCCGCTCCTGGGCCACGTCTTCGTTCGACTGGCAGATGATGACGCTGTAGCCGGCCAGGCTGGCGG
This sequence comes from Bacteroidota bacterium, assembly GCA_030853845.1. Lineage (GTDB taxonomy): Bacteria > Bacteroidota > Bacteroidia > Cytophagales > Hymenobacteraceae > Hymenobacter. Next base: position 3,862 of record JALYUI010000534.1, read on the forward strand.
CGGTTTCGATGCCGTGCACCACCGACGGGAAAAAGTGCCCCTCTATATAAGGCACCACAATGCCCAGCAGCCGCGTCTGGCCCTTGCGCAGGGCCGAGGCCAGGCGGTTGGGCTGGTAGTTATAGCGGTGGGCCAGCTGGCGCACCTTCTCCTTCATGGCCGGGCCAATGCTGTGATGGTCGCTGAGGGCGCGCGAAATCGTCGTCATCGACACGCCCAGCTCGCGGGCCAGGTCGGCCATCGATACGGAAGGGGCGCTGGCCGCCGGAGCGGCCCATTCGGGCGGTTTGGGGGAGCGGGAAGGCATAAGCAGAAAGGCGGCAAGGAATGGCGCAAAGTTAGGCGCGCGCAATCGTATGCACGCTCATCCCAAAATACTACCTCCTTGGAGCGCCGCTCGTTTTGCCGTACCCAGTCGGGTATCGGCCTCAATCCACCTGAAATTGATGCCAGCCAGGCCGGCAGAATACGCCGGGTATTCAGCGGACAAACCGCCAGCAGCAGGCTGCCTTCGCAGCAAGCGTTGGGGGCTACTGCCCTACGTGCCAAACTGGTAGGTGCTGCGGGAATGAAACGTCTCGCCGGGCCGCAGGATGGTGTTGGGAAAGGCGGGTTGGTTGGGCGAGTCGGGGAAGTGCTGGGTTTCGAGGCAAAAGCCGGCGTGCTGGCCGTACACCGTGCCGCCCTTGCCCGTCAGGGTGCCGTCGAGGAAGTTACCGGTGTAGAACTGCACGCCGGGCTGGTCGGTGGCTACGTGCAGGGTGCGGCCCGAGACGGGGTCGTATACGGTGGCGGCGGGGTGCGGGCCGGCGGCCTGGTGCAGCACCCAGTTGTGGTCGTAGCCGCCGGGCACCTGCCCGATGCGCTCGCCGATGGCGTGGGGCGTGCGAAAGTCGAAGGCTGTGCCCGCCACCGGGCGCAGCTCGCCGGTCGGAATCTGGGTGGCATCCACCACGGTGTAGCGGTCGGCGGGCAGCGTCACCTCATGGGCCAGAATGTTTGGGCTCCCGCCGGCGCTCAGGTTGAAGTAGGCGTGGTTGGTGAGGTTGAGGGGCGTGGCCTGGTCGGTGGTGGCAGAATAGTCGATTTGCAGGGCGTTGTCGTCGGTCAGGGTGTACACCACTGTCACGTCGAGGTTGCCGGGGTAGCCCTGTTCGCCGTCGGGGCTGCGGTATTGCAGGGTCAGGGTCGGGCCGGCGGCCGAGGTGCCGGGCGTGGCCTGCCAGATGCGCTGGTCGAAGCCCACCGGCCCGCCATGCAGCGAGTTGGGGCCGTTGTTCACCCCCAACTGGTAAGGCTGGCCGTCGATGGTGAAGCGGCCCCGGGCAATGCGGTTGCCGTAGCGCCCGATAAGTGCCCCGATGTAGGGCGTGCTTTTGCGAAAAGCCGGGCTTTGGTAGCCGCTCACGTCGTCGAAGCCCAGCACCACGTCGCCCAGCCGGCCGGCGCGGTCGGGCAGCAGCAGGCGCACGAGGGTGCCCGCGTAGTTGGTGATGGCGGCCTGCGCGCCCTGCCGATTGGTGAGGATGTAAAGCTGAACTTCGGTGCCGTCGACGGCTTGGCCGAAAGGGCTGACGGTGGGCATCATGGCGGCAGTAGTAGAAGTGGAACCCAACGACCGGAGTGGCCGTGGTGGCCGGCCCGGCCGGTAGCTTGGTTCTGCGGGGCCAGCAGCAGCTGGGGCACGAATATACCCAATCGTGGGTGCCAGCACCTAAAGAAGTTGTTCAGAGGTGGCTGGGGAAACCTATTCTTGCCACCTTGGGCGACTACCGATTCAACCGCTCCAGCTCCTTACGGCTGGGTACGGATTGCAGCGGCACAGCCATGAACTTCCGTAAGGCCGTGCGCCAGCCCTGGGCACTCGGCATCCCGTAAGCCGACTCGCCGATGAAGCGCCGCACGATAGTCTCGAAGTCGTCGGGCGCTTTGCCGGCCACGCGCCGCACCACGTCGGTCGGCCCGCCAATGTCGAACTTGTTGGCCTGATACTCCTGGTTGTAGAAGCGGGCCTGCGCGATGGTGAAGGCATCGTAGCCAAAATCCTTTCCCGAGCGAAATGCCGCCTTCAGAAACAGCCACTCGGGGGCCGGCACCACCCGGATTTTTTTGCCCACCACCCGGGAGATAACCGCCGCCATCTCGGGCATCGACAGCGACTTCGGACCCGTCGGGCGCAGGTGCTGCCCGTAGTAGGGGGCCGGGTTTTTGAGTAGCGCTACCAGCACGGCGGCCAGGTCTTCGTTGCTCGGCACCGGGTTTTTCCCCGCGCCGAAGGGCGAAACTAAAATACCCAGCTGCACAGCAAATTCCAGCAGCACGCCAATGGTGTTTTCGGCAAAGTAGCCCGGCACGAGGCACACCACGTGCAGGCCCGACTGCTCGAAGAGGCGGTAGGCTTCGCGCGTGTTGAGGGTCTGCGCGGCCACCTGGTCGTCGAACTCAGCCAGCCACTGGCCCATAAACACGACGGCCTCGACGCGGGCTTCCTGGGCGGCCGCAATGAACAGCCGCACATCGGCCGGCATGCCGGGCTTGAAGGGGTAGCAGTAGTACACTCGCTGCACCCCGGCCAGGGCCGCTCGCAGCTGCGCGGAGTTATCAATTTCGCCGATGGCCAGCTCAGCCCCGAGCTGCTCCAGCTGCACGGCTTTGCGGTTGCGCGAGCGCACGTAGGCCCGCACGGGGTAGCCGTCGTGCAGCAGCTGCGCGGCGGTGGCAAAGCCGGTTTTGCCGGTGGCGGTGGTTATCAGAATTTTCTCTTTCATGATAAAAAGCAGGTTAGAATGTGCGCGGCAATAGCGGCCGGCAAGTGGCTGGAGGGTGAAAAAATCGACTGGTCTGAAGGGAGTCCCGCTGAAATAGGGCGTCATGCCGAGCGTAGCCGAAGCATCTCGCCCGCATCGTTCAACGATTCGGTTACTGCCGCACGCGAGATGCTTCGACAAGCTCAGCATGACGTTCTGCTTTAGCCTAATATGGCCAGGCCCTTACCAGCCTCGAATACCCAGGCGCGGAGCGACGACCGCAAGGGGTAGTCGCCGAGGTGGCGGCGGAACTCGGCGGCGAGCTTCTGTTGCATCTCGGGCAGCAGTGCCGGGTCGCGCTGCTGAATGGCCGTAAGCATCGGCGTGCCCATAATGAAGCCGGTAGCAGCCCGCCCGGCACTCTCCACGCTCACCGATTTCTGCACCGAGTGCACCGTGACGGGGCCGAAGCCCGCCTGCGCCAGCAGCTGCCGGGTGGCGGCCTCGTCCTGCATCGAAAACGGCCCCTGCGCCGGCGACCCCGGATTGCTGCCGAAATAGGCCGTGGCCACCGCATTGGCGAGGGCAAACAGCTGGTTGTCGGCCACGTCGGCCCAGGTGTTGAACAGCAGCCGCCCGCCGGGCACCAGCACCCGGTGCATTTCCCGCAGCGCCTGCGGCTTATCAGGTGCGAACATCACCCCAAACTGGCAAACCACCAGGTCAAACGTCTCGTCGGCGTAGGGAATGTGGGTCATGTCCACCAGGTCCCAGGCCACGTCAGGAGCCCGGATGTTGCGCTGCGCCACGGCCAACATGCCAGCGTTGAGGTCGGTGGCCGTGAGCTGGGCCGGCGGCGCGAGGTGCGCGGCCAGGTGCCGCGTCACGCGGCCCGTGCCGCAGGCCAGTTCCAGCGCGTGGGCTGCGGGCGTGGCGGTGGCCCGCCCGGCCAGGTCGGCCGCGAACGGCTCGAAGGTGAATGGCCCCAGGTAGTCGTCGTAGTTCTGGGCAATGGTGTCGTCGAAGACGAAAGCGGTGGGCTGCATGGCGGAAACAAGGCTAGGTGGGGGTGAAAAAAAGTGTCCCGATTGACCCTGCAAAGCACCGCATGCTACCCCGCCCTCCACTTGCCAAATGGCAAAAACGCACTTGCCATTTGGCAAGAAATCAACCCCTGAGCGGCTTTTTACCCCCCGCGCTGCGGATGCGGCTCAGCGACGAATCCGTGACGCCCAGGTAGGAGGCGATGTGCCGCAGCTGCGCGTGCTGAAACAGCGCCGGGTTGGTGGCGAGCAGGTGCCGGTACCGCTCCTCGGCAGTCTGGCTGATGAGCGCCAGCGTGCGCAGCTTGAAATCGGCGAAGCCCCGGACCAGCATCCGCCGGCCAAACTCGCGGAACTCGGGCAGGCGGTGAAACAGCGCGTTGAGCTGGTCCAGCGTCAGCGAGTAGCCCCGGCAATCGGTGAGCGCCTGCATGCTCTCGCCGGCCGTGGTGCGCGTGAACAGGGAAGCCACTTCGAACACCATCTGGTCGCTCGTGTAGAAAAACGTGGTTATCTCATTGCCCTGCGGGTCCAGGGTAAAGGCGCGCAAAATGCCTTCTTCCAGAAACAGGTACTCGTTGCTCACCTCGCCCTGGTGCAGCAAAAACTCGTTTTTGCGGAGAATGCGCGGCGTATAAGCCGCCAGAATTTCGGCCAGCGCCGACGCCGTTACCGGCACCGTGGCCTGGATATAGCTGGCAAAAGAGGACGTAGGCATCATGGGAGGCAGCATATCAGGCGTGCTTTGGAAAGTTGATTTTCAGATAGACGAAGCCAGCCGGTTTACCCCACGGGCCGGGGCAGCAGGCTTGCCGGCAGCAGCTCAAACTGGAAGAAATGGTGGCAGAAATGCTTGAAATGAAACACCTGCCACTGCCACTGCCCCAACGTGCCGAACATCGGATGCACGGCCGTGGCGGTAGGCTGCCGGGCGTAGTGGTCGAAGAACTCATCCAGCGTCACGAGCAGCTCAGTAGCCGCCGCCATCAGCGAGGGGAGGCGCAGCGGCCCCGGCGTGACGGCCATCAGCGGATTGCGCACGCCCGGTGGAAACGGGGCGTCGGCCAGCAAGTGGGCCTGCATTTGGTCGAGCGCCGGGCTGGCGGGAGGCGCGGGCAGGCCATAGCGGCCCATCGAGAGGCGCACGGCTCCGGTGAGGTGCTCCACCATGTGCTGCGGCGTCAGCTGGCCCCAGGCGGGCATCTGGCCGGGGTCGAGGCGGGCCAGCAGCGCGGGTACTTCGACCCGCAGGAAGCTGGTCGTTTCATCTTCGGCGTAAGGGAAGGGCGTCATGGCGGGAATTAACAAAAAGTTGGGTAGTCTGGCTGTTCGCAAGCGCGGAACGCGGGAACTGACTGATTTGCCGAGCCTACGACAGTGCCACCAGCCAATCGCGCACCCACTCGGCGTCGGCGAGCCATGTAGCCTGCTCCAGCATGGCATGGCAGCGGCCGGGCCGTTCGTGGTAATCCGTCGCGGACGCCGCGTGCCGGTAGCGGCGATGGTTGGCGCGATTGAGCGCCGCGGGCATGATGCGGTCGGCCCCGCCGGCCAGAAACAACAGCGGCGCGGGCGGCCGGCGAAAATCGACGCGGGCACCCCGGCCGAGGGCACCACGAACCAGCTTTTTTGACTCCGGCGTGGCCAGTTGGTCGTAATATTTCTGCTGGTCGGCCAGCGACAGGCCGTTGATAATGGCGGCCTGCCACTGCGCGAAGGTAGGCAGAAACGTGGTTTTCAGCGACGAAAACAGCCCCAGCATGGGCCACACGGACCGGAAAGCGACCAGTTGGCCACCACCACGCCCAGCGGTGGCACCGACTCGATGGCTACGCCCGCCGCCACGGCGTTCTGCTGGAGCAGCAGCTGCACAATAAGCCCGCCGAAGGAGTGCCCGATGACGATGGGCTGGGTGAGCAGTTGCGCAATGAAATCGGTGTACACCCGTAGCACGTCGGCTAGGCCGTTTTGGGCGATGGGCGAGTGAGGGTGCGGGCGGCGCAGCTC
>JALYUI010000702.1 GCA_030853845.1 Bacteroidota bacterium
CGGACAAGGGGCAATCGGGTAAACCCGCCTTTTCAGGCGACGGTGAGCATTTTCCAGCCGGTCAAATGCGCGCAAGGCCAGCGTGACTTCGTGCGCACCACCCAAATCGGCACTCAACCGGCTGAGGACGACGTCGTAGCTGTAGCCGAGCCGCAGGCCGCCCGCCTGTAGCCCCACCACCGCCACCAGCAAGTGCTGGTGCCTAACGCTGCCGGGCAGCGAAATATTGCGGTATACGGCTCCCGCCGTAATTGGTGACGCAGTCAGATATAGCCCTGCTTCGGTTCGCGAGGAGCCGCCCTGCCGGTAGAGGCCGGCCACGGGCGTGTAGCTGATTTCGCGGGTGGCCACGCCCGCGCCGGGCTCGACGATAAAAAATTTATAGCCCCCCGCCACACTGAGCAGCATCGGCAGCTGGCTTTGCTGCTGAAAGCCCAGACTGGGCTGGTTCAGGTGCTGGCCCGCCAGGCTGAGCCAGCCGCGCGAGCTGTAAAGCACGGCCCCGGTACCCAGGCTCAGATAATTCACCGGCACGAAATCCAGGGCCTCGGCCGTGGGGCCGGTCAGGGTGCCGTCGTCGGCCAGCTGGTCGCCAAATACGAAGCTGTTGTAGGCCACGCGCTGCCGGCCGTAGCTCACGCGCAGGCCCCCACTGAGGGCTAATTTTTCGGTGAGCCGGGTGTGGTAGGCGTACAAGGCCCCGATTTCGAGCCGGGTGTAGCCGCCCGCCCCGGTGCGGTCCTGGGTCAGCAACAGGCCCAGGGCTTGATGCTGGCCGGGCACGTTGGGCCGCAGGTCGGCCGCCAGCTGGGTAGTAATGAATGAGCCGGGCAGGTAGGGAAACTGGTCGCGAAAGCTCAGCGTCACGCTGTAGTCGTCGAAAAGCCCCGTGAAGGCAGGATTGGCGTGCAGGCGTGCGGCAAATGGCTGCGAGAAATATACGTCCTGCGCCCGGCCGGTTGTCGCGGTTGCCAGCAGCAGCCCCAGGCTCAGCAGCCCCACGGCGCGTCGGGCTAACTGGCCCTGGCGGCCGGCGCGAACAAAAAACGGTGAATCGAGCATAGGAAAACCCGTAACGCGCACGTCATGCCAAATAGTGCACGGCTGGGCGAAGGTAGGACCTGGCAAGGCCGCCGGGAGCTACTTCTCCAGCACCTTCACGCTGAGGCGGCGGTTTTTGGCCCGCCCTTCGTCGCTGGAATTGGGCGCGATGCCGTAGCGTGGGCCGTAGCCCCGGGCGTCAATCCGGGCCGGGCTGATGCCCATTTCGACCAGGCTGGCCCAGGCCGTGCGGGCGCGGGCCTCACTCAGCATGCGGTTCACTTTGTAGGTGCCGGTGCTGTCGGTGTAGCCGCCTACTTTGATGCGGGCCTTGGGGTAGGCGCGCATGAGGGTGACCACGTTACGCAGTTGGGCCATGGACTCGGGCGTGAGCGTGGCTTTGCCGGTTTCGAAGAACACGCGGTCGAAGTTGAACCAGCCCCGGCTCAGGTCGAGGGTGTCGACCTGTTTGGTGGGGTCAGTCAGGAAGCGGTGGAGCAGGCTCTCGGTGGAGTTGACTCCAACGTTGGTGATAGTAGCACCACCCGGCAGTTGTAGCGTGGTAGCGGCCCCGGTGTCGTAGATGTAGTTGCCACTTTTGGCATCGTAGTGCCCGGGCACAATGAAGTCCTGCGCGGGGGGCATGATGCGCCGGGGGCCATATTGACTTTTACGGTAAGGCGAGCCGGCCGCCGCTGCCGGGGTCTGTTGCGCGGCGCGGGGCGAAGTCGGCGCAGTGGTGGGCGCGGGAGGCAAAGCCGGGCGCGAGGAGGCCATGCTGGTCGTAATTATCTGCGGCACGGGTTGGTAGCGCCGGCCATTGACGATGGGGTTCTGATTGGCGGGGACAGTATTGGCAGCAAACAGCACCGGGCCACCCACCTCGCTTTCGGGGGCCAGACGCTCGGCGGATGGGATAGTGGCGGCAACCGTGCGCCCGGCGCGGCCTTTGCCGGTGGAGCCAATGCGGGCCAGCGTCACGCTGATATTGGCCGACTTGCCGCTTTCCAGAAAAATGCTTTCGACCACCTGCGACTGGTAGCCGCCATTGCCTACCTGCATCACGTAGGGACCGCCGGCCGGCAGGTTGGGCAGTACGAAATGCCCAGAACCGTTCGAAGCGGCCGAGTAGCGCGTGCCCGACGGCACGTGAATAACCGTGACGGCCGCTCCGGACAGCGCCTGCTGGCTTTCGGTTTGCACATCTCCCGTGAGTACAAGAGCAGGGGCCTTATTGTCTTGAGAGCGAGCAAATTGCAGGCTCAGGGCCAGCGCAGAAAAAAGGAGAGTAGTAAAACGTGTCATATCGGGTAAATGGAAGCAGTACAGCAATAGTAACGCCGGAGTAAGTAGCCGCAAGGGTAAGCACCTGACCGGGAAAGTATTAAATAATTATACAGCGTGGCTCAAATATAAGGCAAAAAAGCGGTTATGATAATCGGATAAATTATTGTAATTTATTTAAGTTAAATAATTGTCATTTAGGAAGGTGAAAGCTTTTTGAAAAGTCTGACAGTAAGTAGAAAACCGATTTTTTTGACTGCCGGACCACCTTGCTCCTGTTGGGGCCTTGCAACGGAATTGGGTTTTATTCAGTTGATTATATAGCCAGCGGAAAATACTTTTCCCGCTGGCCTGGGAGCTTAGCGGTCGGAAATTGCCGGAAACCCAGTGTGCGTACCCGGAGCGATACGCGGCCGGACCATCCGCTACTTTTACGTTGCAGAACTGCTGCTCCTCCGGAAACTTTCGTTTCGAAAGGTGCAATTTGATGCGGCTTTCTGGTTACTGCCGTTCAACTGGAAACCAGCAACGAACGGACGGACTGCGTTGCGGCGAAATTTTTAAACTGATAATAATCTGAGCTATGCGGAAAATACTGTTGTGGGTAGGTGGAGTAACTCTGGTGCTGCTGCTGGCGGTAGTGGCCGCGCCCTTTCTTTTTAAAGACAAACTGCGGGCGCTGGCCGATAAGCAGATTGCTCAGCGCGTGCGGGCCAAAGTGCTATACAACCCGGCCGATATTGACGTGAGCGTACTGCACTCGTTTCCGGATTTGACGCTGGATATCAAGAACCTGCGGGTGATTGGACTCGACTCGTTCAGCCGCGATACGCTGGCTTACCTGCCCAACCTGCGCGTGGGCCTCGACGTGATGAGCGTGGTGCGCGGCGGCGAAATAAAGGTGAATACCGTGGAGCTGGAGCGACCCGATATCAGCCTGCGGGTGCTGAAAAGCGGCCGCGCCAACTGGGATGTGCTGATTTCGGACTCAACCGCCGGGGCCGCTGGCCAGGATACCAGCCAGGTGAGCCTGGCCATTAAGGGCTGGAAGGTAAGCGACGGGCACCTGCGCTATGAGGACCTGACGCTGCCCTTCCGCATGGAGGCGCACGGCGTGAACCACACCGGCAGCGGCGACTTCGCCCGCAACGTGTTCGACCTCACCTCGCACACCACCGCGACCGACCTCGACATGACCTACAACAACGTGGCCTACGTGACCGACAAGCAGCTGGAAGCTGACGTGACAATGAACATGGACCTGAACAAGAGCCTGTACACCTTCAAGGATAACACCTTTAAGCTTAACGATTTTCCGTTCAGCTTTGCCGGGGCCATCGGACTGCCCAATGCCACGGACATTACGTACGATGTGACGTTCAAGGCGCTGGAAACGGATTTCAAAACCCTGCTAAGCCTGGTGCCGGGCGTGTTTACCGAGAAATTCAAGAATATTGAAACCAGCGGCAAAGTGGCCTTCGACGGCTACGCCAAGGGTGTGCAGAACGCCGAGCACCTGCCCGGCTACGGCGTGAACCTGACCGTGACCAACGGGCAGTTCAAGTACCCCGACCTGCCCCAGGCGGCCAAAAACATCAACCTGAAGATGCAGGTGAGCAACCCCACGGGCGTGACCAACGATGTGAAAGTGAATATTCCGCAGTTTCACCTCGACCTGGGGCCCAACCCCGTGGACGGCAACGTGACCATCGACGGCTTGGAGCCGATGAAGGTGGACGGCCGCGTGAAGGCCAACGTGAACCTGGCCGAGGCCCTGAAGGTGTACCCGGTGGAGGATTTGGCCATGCGCGGGCAGTTTTTCGTGGATGGCACGGCGAAGGGCATCTACTCGAAAACGCAGATGCCGGTGGTGAATGCGGCCATCCGGCTGGCCAACGGCTACGTGAAGTCGGCTAAGTT
>JALYUI010000559.1 GCA_030853845.1 Bacteroidota bacterium
GCGCCGCCCGTGCGGGCCAGCGCGGGGCCAGTTTCGCGCAGGTCGGTGCCGGCGCTCAGCTCGGCGGTGGGCAGGCCGAGCAGCAGGCCGAGCCGGCGCTGGGCCGACTGCAAATCGACGGCGGCCTGTTCCAACTGGTTGTGCACCTGCCGGGCTTCGGCCTCGGTGCTCACCCGTTGCAGGGCCGTCACCTCCCCGGCCTTATAGAGCCGGTCCGTCGCCACCTGCAAGGCCCGAAACAAGCTGTCCTGATAGGTAAGCTGCCGGATTTGGGCCTCGGCAAATTGCAGCGTGAGGTAGGCCGCGCGCACGTCGCGCCGCACGGTGGCCCGGTTCACGTCGCGGCCCCGCTCGGCCAGGCCAATGCCGGCTTCCGCCGCCTGGGCCTGCCGCTGGTACACGGTGGGAAAGTCAATGGTCTGCACCAAGCCCGGTGCCCACTGGTAGCCGGTTGGGGCCGAAAACAGGAAGTCGGGGTTGCGCAGCGAGAAGCTGCCGCGCCGCAGCGCGCGCTGCTCGGCAATTTCCTGCTGCGACTGCCGCAGGCGCGGGTGCAGCCGCAGGGCACGCTGCTCGGCGCTGTCGAGGCGCACCACCACGCGCTGCGCCCACGAGGGACCGGCCCCGGCCAGCAACAGCAGCGCCAGGGTGGCCGTCAGCCAGGTTTTGAGGGACATAGTAGTCATCTAAAGTTCGTTAAGCCATCGGGTGGGCGGATGGGGGCACGGTGCCCGCCTCCGCCCGCTGCCGCCGGGAATGCCCGGCCCGTCCCCGGAGGGTTGAGGCCGGGCAGTGCATCAGGATTTTTTCTTTAGAGCCATGCCGCATTTGCTGCACTTGCCCGGCTCGCTGCTGGTTACCTCCGGGTGCATGGGGCAGACGTAGGCAGCGCCCACGGCCTGGCTTCCGGCAGTGGCCTCATCGAGCTTATCGAAGCGGACGTTGATGGTTTTGCCGTCGGCATTCAGCGTGACGATGGCCGTGCGCACCTTCGCGCCGGTGGGCAGCTTGGCGCTGAAATGGTCGTCGCCCGTCGGCGTCAGGGTCACCGTCGAGGTCTTGTTGTCGGCGGTCTGCACCATCACCGAGCCCGTGGTGCCCTTGTTGGGCACGGCGCTCATCTTGGCCCCGAGCAGGTAGATATCCAGGCTGGCCGCTTGTGGCACCAGCTCCATGTGGTAGGGGCTGGCCGAGCGCACCACTCCGCCGTGGGGCGAAACGTGGGCGTGGGTTTCCCCGGCGGCCATCTGGTCGTGCGATTCGCCGGCGGCGTGGGTGTGCTGGGCAAAAGAAGCCAGGGGCGCGGCGGCCACCAGCGTGGCAATGGCGAGGGAAATACGGAGGATTTTCATGGGGGGGTTAAATAGGTAAAAGGGAAATTGAGCAGCCGCTAAGGCTACATTTTCATCTTGCCGCCGTTTTTGGCGAGCCAGTCGTTGAACTGCTGGATTTCCTTGGTTTGCGCGCTGATTTGCATCTGCGCCATTTTTTTGGTTTCGGCATCTTTGCCCATCGCCACTTCGGCTTCGGCCATCTGCACGGTGCTGGTGTGGTGGGCCACCATCATCCTGGCGTAGTCCATGTCCACGTTGCCGCTGGGCGTCATCGGGGCCATCATGGGCTTCATGCTCTGGTCCATTTTCATCTGGAACTGGTCGTTGGGGTCCTTCGGCGTATAGTTCTTGGCCGAGCCGTCGAGGCGCTCGGCGGCTTTGTCGAGGTCGGCGACTTCCTTTTTCTGGTCGGCGATTATCTTTTCGGCCATGGCGCGCAGGGTCGCGTCCTTGCCGTCGCGCAGCTCGATTTCCGACATGTCGATGGCCCCCTCGTGGTGGGTTATCATCATGTGGGCAAAGTCGTGGTCGGTGTTACCGATGGGCTTGCCGGCATTCGCCTTTTGCATCATCTTGGCCATGGCCCCGGTGAGGGAGCCCGTGGCGGCCGAGCTGGCAGCATCGGCGGCGGCCATGCCGTCCATCTTACCGTCCATTTTGGCGGAATCCGGCATGGCCGCGGAGGTTGATGCAGTCGTGGTCTCCGTGGTGGTTTTGTTGTCGCCGCAGGCGCTGAGCAGGGCCGTGGCCAGGGTGGCGGAAAAAAGCAGGGTGCTTTTCATGGGAATGGGAATGGAGGTTGGTGAAGAAAAACGGGAAGGGAAATGGCCGGCGGGCTTAGGCCGCCGGGGCCACGTTCACGGTGAAGTCGGCCGTGCGAATCTGCCCGCCGTGGTTGATTTGCAGGAACACGCGGTACAGGCCGGGCTTATCGAAGCCGGTGTGGAAGCCGATGACCGGGCCCTTATCGGTCTGGTCCTGCGGGTGCACGTGCAGGTACTGCTCGGTGTTCTGGCTGATGACCACCATGTGGCCCAACGCGCCGAGGTAATTGTCCAGGTCCGTCACCGGCTGCCCGCCTTTGGTGATTTTCACTTGCAGGAACAGCGGCTGGCCCACCTGGGCGGGTTTGTCGAAGCTGAGCACGGCCTCGTAGCCGTCCTGGCTCCAGAGCATGTCATCCTGCTTGAATACCACCGGCTTTTTGGCAGTGCCGGCTACGCGCACCGGCTGACGACCGAGCTGGTGCCCCTCGCCGGTCGGCGTGTAGTCTTCAAATACCACGTAGTCGCCGCCGGTCTTGAAGGTGAAGGGCAAGTCGTAGGTGCCCTGGGCGGTGAAGGTGGGGTGCTGGTGAAAGAACTCCGACAAATCCTTGCTCACGATGATGACGTGCATCTTTTTCTCGTGCACCACGGCCAGCGGCACCGGTACGTTGGCCTGGCCTGCCAGCTGCGGCAGGAAGGAAAACATCACCGGCTGGCCAGCCTTGAGTTGGGCGGGCCGGGCCGTGAACGCCATCTCGTACACCTTGCCATCACCGCCGGCGGGCTTGTCGGTGTGTTCCAGCGTCATGCCGCACTTGGGGCAGCTGCCGGGCTTGTCGCTGCGCACCTCCGGGTGCATGGGGCAGGAATAGACGTGGCCGGTGCTGCCGTGCTCGGTCCCCCCGGCGTGCAGGACCGTACCGGCCGAATCGCCGGGAGCGGCCGAAAGGTCCGTGGGCTTCTCGGTGGTGGCCGCCGAATCGGAAGACTTGCTGGAACAACCAGCGGAAAGGAACGTGAGGGTGGCCAGGAGCACGCCCACGGGCAATATATTCTTCATTGAACCTGAAATAGAGTGGTGGTAATCGAGAAATCCCGCCCGCCGAAACGCCTTTGAAAAGGCTAAGGCGGTCTTTAAAGGGGGCTACTCTTGAAATTGCTGCCAGAGGACAAAGCCCAGCACGACGGCCAGCGCGGCATAAAGCGCATAGGTAAGGAAGCGGCGCGTGGACCCCTTGGGGGGCGGCCCGCCAGCTTGTTCGCAACAACTTTTCATGGTCGTAAGCGGGTAATGCCAGGAAGTGAGGAGGGGGAATAGCGCCGCAATGGGCACCGGCGTGGCCACAGACCACGCAAAAAGGCCCGACCGGGTCATAGCGAGGCTATGCCGGCACGGGCCTTAAACACGAAAAAATCAGACAGTCAAGGACTGAATGAAAATTCGGATATCGGGAATTTTGGGTTTGAGCTGACGACGGGCGACCAGCAGCACGGGCCGCGTACGGTTCCAGTGGTGCGCGCGGGCTACCAAAGCAAAGGGAGCCGGCATGGTAAAGACC
>JALYUI010000562.1 GCA_030853845.1 Bacteroidota bacterium
CGCGCCACGCCCTACCGCGTGGTGCCCCTCGCCGATGCCGCCGAAACCGACGCCGCCATCCAGTGGTGGACCGACCTCACCGCCGCCGGGGGCGAAGGCATGGTGGTGAAGCCCTACGACTTCATCCTCCAAGGCAAAGGCGGCCTGCTCCAGCCCGCCCTCAAATGCCGGGGCCGCGAGTACCTGCGCATCATCTACGGCCCCGACTACCTGCTTGCCGGCAACCTCGACCGTCTCCGCCAGCGCAACGTGAAAGCCAAGCGCAACCTCGCCCTGCGCGAGTTCGCCCTCGGCGTCGAGGGCCTCGAACGCTTCGTGGCCCGGCAGCCCCTGCGCCGCGTGCACCAGTGCGTCTTCGGCGTACTCGCGCTGGAAAGCGAGGCGGTGGACCCGCGGCTGTAGGTTCTATCCAGCCCATGGATACTGTAGCAGATATTGATTCTCTGAACCTTTGGGAGCAGAGTCAACTTTGCCGGCTAACTTAAACTGCTCAAAAACGCGGTGCTTGTCTTTTTGGAATTCGGCTAATAGTTGCCGTTTTACTCCCTCTTTGGAAACGTGTGAACATTCATTGTTCAGGTCAATGCGTTGAATCTTAGTCTCAAACTCAATATTGCCTTTCTTGTCATAGAACTTAGGGAAGCCGTACTGAATAATGCATTTACCACTTGCGCCGGGAAAAACAAACTTAAACTCAGCGTCAATTTCCCCAAACACTAGAATACCCAATCTGCCAATATCAATAATATCTGTTTCTTCAAGTTTTTTGCCTTGTAATGCAGTAAGCTTGAGTTCACTTATGTTGCCTTTCAACCACTTGAAATTCTCAGGAAAAGATTGTCGGTTGTCTATGCCTGTCTCGATATCAATGATTCTCTGAAAGCTTAAAGAACTGTATTGCTGTTGTGTGAAGCTTAACAGATACTCGAAGATGCTACTGCTGCCTTTGAAATGAGTTGCAATAATTCTTTGAATCTCTTTGTTGTTTTCAACAACTTTGACGCTCTGAAACTGCCTGTGTATCTGCAGTTGAAGTTTATTAATTAACGTCTTGGTTTCGGGGACAGTCGTTTCTGCTATGTATTCCACAACATCATTCGATGCTGACTTCTCTATGATGAGCTTCCACGGATGAAATGTAGTTATAGAGAAGACATCCTTAGTCCAGTCATTTCTTTCTATTTCTCCTTCAATGACAATTCTATTGCTGGAATCGTAAGTTATATTGTACTTGTGAAGTGAATAGGTCGAATTTTCCTCTGCTAGCTGCTTTATAAAGCGCTCAATATGGTTGGTCAGCACATAGTCTAATTTTATGTCCCCGCCGCACCATTCGCTTTGTGAAGTTGAGCGCTTGATATTGCTCTCTTTCTGATGTTGCCTGTTCTTTAGTATCTCAAATTCCTTCGGGCTCAGTAAGAAGCTAGCAATTTGCGGAACTGTAGTGTTGCGTTGTTGAGATTTTACAAATACACCTCTCTTCTGTAATAAGAATTTCAGGTCGTATTCACTCAAATTACTAGCCGTGAGTAAAGGCTTCAAGCCTTCTCCGTAAGGAAGTAGGGAGTCCAAGTCAGATTGGCGGCTATCGGAGCTGTTCGACATTTCTAAAGTTCGGATTATAAGTGCTTACTGTAATCTTGCTAATAAAGCGCTGGTCCTTAAAAGCAAGCTTTACATCATCAACCTTGTCTTTATTGAGGTCTATATTGTAGGAGGGGAAAAGAATAAAGACCTTTTGCGCCCAGTTCTCAGTCAGTTTTTGCGCAAGACTTATGAGCTTTTTCAAACTGTCCTCTTCAAAGTCATCAATGCAGTTGATAACCAATGTTTCCTGTGAGCCATCAATGATTTTTATTGGAAGAATACTTGAGTTGATATACTGAACTGGTAAAATATGACTGCTGGCGATACGTGCTTTTGCTGTAATGTTGTAGCCTGTCGCTGGATGAAGAAATTCTACATGAGCTTGGGGGAAGCTGTTTTTTGCATGTGTTATGGCATCGAATATAAAATTAGCACGCTTATTATCAACTAATAAGACTGTTTCAAATTCTAATTTATCGGGGATTTGAAAATCCGTTAACCTATCAATTATATCATCATATGAGCTTTTATTGTCAATCCAGAATACAACACCAAACTGTTTAGACTCATATCTGGCGTACTGATTTTTAAGTTTGCTTCTGAGACTGGATTTCTTAAAGCAATCGAGAGCAAACGCAATATCAGTTAGATGAGCTTTAAATTTGCTTGTTGGGTTTGATGGATAACTATCATTGATTTTTGAGGAAATCAACACATAATTCTGAGTATCATTAAAAAGAGGACAGTCGTATTGGTAAACGAAATCGACCCCGTGGTCTTTTCTGCCTTTCGTAGAAATTGTGTGCTCAATAGGCTTAAAACATTCTATTTCTCTTCCAACGAGTAGACTTTCCCACCCAATCAAGTTCAGAAGCCTTTCAACGACATTCTCGCCGAACTCACCGCGTTTTTTTGAAATTTCTCCCATTGGAAATGTGTGGAATGGTGGTCAGAATGAATACCTTGGGGACGAAGATGAAAATGGCTGCTAACTTAAGTCAAAATCGTCCATCCCAGCGCCCGCTGCTACTCCCGCATCTTCCGTCAAGTCCGCGAAGCGGCTGCGGCTACTGCCCGGCGGCGCGGCGCAGCTCATCCTCGGCACCCACGGCGTGCTTGCGGGCGGCGGCCACCTGGCCACTGCCGAAGCGGTAGGTGAAGGCGGCCGTGACGACCCGCGAATCCTGCCGGGTGTAGAAGGTTTCGGCGAAGCTCTGGTAGGTTGACGTGACGCGGAAGGGCGTGGTGTAGAGCACGTCGGCCGCGTTCAGGCGCAGGGTGGCCTGCCGGTTGAACAGGCTTTTCTGGAGGCCGGCCGACAGCTGTCCGCGCGGGCTGATGCGCTCGAACCCGTACTGCTCGCTGGATTCGTAGAGCCCGTTCACGTCGGCCGACCAGCCGTGGGGCAGCGTCAGGCTGGTGTTCAGGGTGAGGGTGCAGGCCGGGCGGCCCCGGTCGAGGTCGGTATCGGCGAGGCGGCCCACGAAGCGGGCGTAGTAGAAAACCCCGTTGGCGTACACGCTGAGCCACTTCGTGAGGTCGAGCGGGGCCGTCAGGGTGAGGGCATAGTAGTGCTCGGTGCTCAGGTTCACATCCTGGTTCACAACCAGCAGGCCGCCGTCGGGTGAGGGCTGCACTACGTTCACGAAGGGCTGGTCGGTGAGCACGTAGCTGAGCGAGCCCACGAATTTCTGGCGGTAGGTGTAGGTCAGCTCGGCGCTGTTGCTGGTCTGGGCCACGAGGTCGGGGTTGCCGGCGCGGTAGGAAGTGGCATCCAGGTAATTGCGTAGCGGGTTCAGCTGGCCGTAGGTGGGCCGGTCGATGCGCCGGGCCAGGGCCAGCCCGAGCGCGTGCCGCTCGCCCAAGGGGCGATGTACCGAGAGGGTCGGAAACAGCTGGAGGTAGTGGCGCTCCCGCCGCAGCTCGCCCGGCACTTCGGCCCGGGTGTTGGTTTGCTCGGCCCGCAGGCCCGCCTGCACCGCGCTGCGCCCGGCCGTGCCCCGCCAGCTCAGGTAGGCGGCATTCACGTTTTCATCGTACTGGAAATTATTCGAAATGAAGGGATTGAGGGTACTACTACCATTGGCGATATTCACAAATGCCACGGCGTTGTCGGAGCGAATGCGGGTGGCTTTCAGGCCGGCATCGAGGCGCGCGCGGTGGGGGCGGGGCTGGCTGAAATCGAGCCTGAGTGCTCCAATGGACAGGTCGCTGCGCTGGTCGCCGTTGAGCATGGTGGCTGCCGCGGCGGGCTCTTCAGGGTATTTGGTGAGCAGCAGGGCGCGGCTGGTACGGTAGTGGGCGTAGTCGGCGTCGGCGGCGAGGGTGGCGGCCGTGGCCGAGTCGGCCAGGGCCTGGCGTAGGCTCAGGTTGAGGCTGCCGCTGGGCCGGCCCAGGTCCTGGGCCACGGTGGAGTGGTAGCGCGCGGCTAGCTCGCCTTGCGGGCCGGACAGCAGGCCCTGGGTACGCATGGCGTAGTCGGTCTGGCTGGCCAGCAGGGTGGCCGAGGCAGCCAGCTGGGTGCGCGGGCGCAGGGTCAAGTCGAGGCCCACTTTGCCGCTGTGTGAGCGCAGGGCCGTTACCTGTTCGAAGGCCAGGATGCTGCCGGCGGCTGGCCGAGCGGCGGTGGTCCCGTACTGCCGCTCAAAATCGACCCGCACGAAATTCCGGCGGTCGGAATAGGCGTAGTTGCCGTAAAGGTTCAGGTTTTTGCGGCGGTGGTTCAGGCCCACGCCGGAGCTGAATTTGCCGTACTCGCCCCGGCCGTAGCTGAGGTTGAAATTGCCGTTGGTGCCCAGGCGCTGGTCTTTTTTTAGGTTGATAGCAATGACGCCGGCCCCGCCCTGGGCATCGTACTGCGCGGGCGGGTTGGTAATCAGCTCGATGCTTTGCACCTGCCCGGCGGGCAGGCTGCGCAGGTAGTCGGCCAGCTCGCTGCCGGTGAGGGGTAGCCGCCTGCCGTCGACCACCACCAGCAGCCCTTTGCGGCCGCGTAGGGCCAGGTTTTCGGCAGCATCGGTTGTCACGCCGGGGGCGCGGCCCAGCACATCGAGGGTGGTAGCGCCGGCGCTCTGAGGGCTGTCGGCCACATTCACCACGGTGCGGTCGGCCAGCCGCTCGTAAGGTAGCTTGCGGCCCGTCACGGTCACTTCCTTAAGCGCCGTGGCGGCGCTGGCTGCCAGCCGAATCGGGGGCAGGGCCAGCCCGCTGATGGCCACCGTCAGCACCGGACTCCAATACCGCGAAAACCCCACCTGGGCTGCCGAAATGCGATAGTTGCCAGGGCCGGGAGCTTCCAGCCGAAAGCCTCCCTGCGCATCACTAAACTCGGTTTTCACCACCACCGAATCGGCGGCCCGGTGCAGGGTGATGGTGGCGAACTCGACCGGTGCGCCCGTTTCGGTCGCGATGCTGCCCGTGAGTGGCAGCCGGTTTTGGGCCTGCGCCGTGCGCGGCCGGGCCAGGCCCAGCAGCCCCAGCAGGCAGCAGCCCACGATTGTTAGTGGGCGGGATTGAGTAAATGGGTAGGACTTCGGTAAGAAAGACATGGGTTGATTAGGTAGAAATCAAGGGTGATATCTGATGCGGGCGCGTTGTTTCCGTCAAACCAAAGCAGCCATTGAGCCGGTGGTTTGGGGCAAAGCCAACGGGCAGACGATGCGGAATGCCGGGCAGTGGAAGCAGCCGGTCCCGGTAAAGTTGGACTGCTTGCCCCGGATTTCCAAAGCGGGGTGGCAATACTTCAAAGTCCGGCGGTAATTTTGCCGCATGCCTCTCACTTCGATTTCCCTGGCCACGCTGGCTGATTTGCCCACCGCTGCCACGCAGCTTCAATCTGCCATTGCGGTGGCTGCTTGCTCGGTAGTGGCGTTCGAAGGCGAGATGGGCGCGGGCAAAACCACTCTCATC
>JALYUI010000592.1 GCA_030853845.1 Bacteroidota bacterium
AAAGCGCATTTCGGGTACCTGGTGGACGTTATGGAGTGGGATTTTATCACGCGGGTAGAGTTCGTGCACACCGTTGATACGGGGAGCCCGGCGTACGAGCAGCTGCGAGCTATTGGGCACGAATGCACCTACAGCGACGGAACAGACCCCTGCGCTGGCGTCCTGCAAAACAGCATCGACACCAAAGCCGAATTCATCCAGCTGTGCCGCATCATCGACCCTGCCCTAGCCACAGCAGAAGGCTGGTAATTAGGCGACGCAGCCGGAGCCGCCCAGACCGCGCAGACGATTACTACCCCGGATTACAGAACACAAGCCTTACAAGCCACGGGAGAACTGTAAGACGGGTTATCGAATAGCCACTTCAAAGTTGATTTGGGCGAGAAGACCCCGATAATAGCGGCCGGGAGCACCGACAGGCGGGGTAATTGGTGCAGCCAAAAAACTTGCCGGTGGGGCCTTTGCGTTGTGTCAGGTAGCCGCCGCAGGCCAGTGGGCACACATACTGACTGATTTTACCTCCCAATTCTTTTATCTTATTCGCCAAGCGGCCTTGCCAGCCGGAGAGCCGCTTGGTATGCGTCTTGTGGCCCAGGAAGCAGCGGGTACGCTGGTCGAACAGCGTCACGCGCAGCGCGTCCCGGCCTAGCTCCCGCGACCATTCGCCCACGATGGAGGTGAATACGAGCAGGTACACGTCGGGATGATGGCGCAGGGGCAAACCAAAGATGCGTTCCTGCGTGGCCAACTCGCCGCCTTCCCATTGCATTTCCTGAAACCGGGGACTGAGCCCGTGCAGGAAATCCTGCATCTCGTCCAGGTGAATAAAGACGAAAGCGGATTCAGGAGAACGGGACATGAGAAAAGCCGGCCCTATGTGGAGTGCCCAGGGCTTCGATGCACGAACCTAATCGTATTTTCGGCACTATCCAGCGTCTTAGGCTTCGGCACAGTCGTGGCAATTGGAAACCAATACAAATCATCGTAATTTTTGGTCCCGTTGTAACTGGAATACTCAATTGACCAATGGCTGTTGAATGTGATTACGCGCTTACCGCCGATGGGATAGAGATTTCCATTTTCGATGCCATCAGCGGCACGAAAGGTTATCTCTGCAAGGGCTGCCACCGTGCCGTCATTGCCCGAAAAGGCCAGGTGAACGAGCCTCATTTTGCTCATTTGGCCTCGCATAAGGCTAATGAGGTGGAATGCCATTACTCAAGCGAAACGTACCGCCACGAAAAAGCCAAAGAGATATTGCTTGCTATTAAGCAGGTGCAGGTGCCCAACGTGTATGCTGCTTATCCGCCAGAATACACGGGCCGAGTTCCGCTACTGGCAAAGGCATGTACCGTGGATGCCGTGAGCGTACTGGACGAACGTAATGTCTACATCAACGAGATAGGTGACATTAAATGGGTGAAGCGAGGCCGTGAAGGCAAATTTGACGACAAAGGAGGAAAGTGGGAACTACTGGTCCGACCTGACATTATTTTCTTGGATGCAGCTGCTAAACCCATCTTGTTCATTGAAATAGCTGCCACACACAAAACTTCCGAAAAGAAACTAACGAGGCTGCATTTGCTCAAAATCAATACGATTGAGGTTTTCATTCCAAAATCGATTGCCCCGGAAGATATTAAGCCGCTATTCTACGTCACCTCACATACTACATGGCTTTACAATGCACAGCGAGCTGCCTACCGATTTGACCCCGCTACTGCCCCCACACTTGGTAGAGGAAGTGCTGGAGCTGTTGAACTCGCAGGAGGAATTTATGCGCAGGGCGAAACAATCGGGTGCCGCCGTGCGCGCCTTGCAAACGCAGTACGATTCCTTAGAAGCTGTTTGGGACGACCTGACATTAGAAACGCTCATGGAGCGTTTAGAGACGAAGAAAGAAGCGTCGGAGAAGATGCGGACCGATTTGAACAGGAGCTTCGAGAGCGTGATAGAAAGGCGGATGAAGCGGCAGCAGCAAGAGTTGGACGAGTCAGAGGAGGACTTGCAGAACGCGAGCGGGCGACTCAAACGCAGGGAAGAGAGTTGGAAAACCGAATTCAAAACCAAGAGAAACGGCTTGCTAAAGTCGTTGCATACGCTCAGGGACGGCTTGAACGAGCTAAGGAACAATGGCGAATTGACCATCATAAAACAGCGGACGAGCTACGAGAAGCAGAATACCAATTGGGAAGGGACCGTCACGCTCGGGAGCAGGAGCAACGACGACTTGCTGGAATTAGAAAAGACCTTGACCGAACTGCAAGAGAACTTGACGAGGAGGAAAGAGGACTTGCAGAGAAGGAATCAAGCATTGCCATTGCTGAAGCAGCAATCCGAAGAAACCTTGATTATCTCACAAGAGAAAGCAGCCGCATTGAACGTGAAATCCAAGACCTTGAAAACCCTGAAAGCCCAACGAAGCGGCAGGTAATGGGGAGTGATGAGTGATAACGGCCAATAAAAAACCCTGGCTGTTGGGCCAGGGCGTTAAGAAGGGCAGAAAAAATAAAAATGGCGGCTACATGAGGTGAACCTACCGGTAGTGGCTCGAAACCAAGTTTGAGCTTGGTATGTAGCGCAGCAAAGACTTTGAGGAGTGTGGCCACCGTGACGTTCACGGCACTTCGTTCCAATTTGGATACCTGCGCCTTGTGAATGCCTAAACGGGCACCTAACTCCGCTTGCGTGAGCTTCTGCTCTTTGCGGAACTCGCGAATTTTCAGGGGCAATAGCTCCAGGCTGAGTTCAAACTCGAATTGGGTGCGTTCCGGGGTGCCTACCTCGCCCACGTACTGGTCTTTTAAGTCCCGGTACTTTCTAACGCGAAGGGGAGGTTTTGCAGCTCCGCCCGGTGTGACGGGGGAATGTTGCATTTGGATGGAAATATGAGATGTGAGCTGGTGATGAAAAAAAGGTCGGTCGTGCCGCCTGTGGAAGTGCGGGATTAGCTTGGCAAGGGCTGCTGAAGATACTCCCGGCGCAGGCGTTCGGCTTTGTTAACGTCCCGAGCAGGGGTCTTTTCGGTTTTCTTGTCTAGGCCGTGGGTGCAGACCACCAGGGTTGAGGTGGCTCCCCGGCTATCCCAGAAAGCAAACAGGCGGTGCGTGTTTTGTGGGCCATCCACGCGGACTTCCCACAGTTCGTCGGTGCCCGGCATTTTCTCGAACCAGTCGCCTTTCAGCCCTAGTTCGATTTTTTCAAAAGCCACCGCAAAGCGCTGGCGAACTTTAGGATGGGAGTTGACTAGGTATTCGTCGGCTTCATCAAGGAGAGCAACTTCAATTGGCTTTTTCATTTAAAAGGCGGCGGCTTGGTTTTCGGCGGTGATGAAAATGGCGAGGCTCAATCATAGGTGATGAGATAAAGGAGGTGAACTGAAGAAAAGAGCGTATGCTCAAAGGTACGCAAAAGTAAATTTATAAGTTTACTTTCCCTGGACTCTTACGTAAGTTCTAACCGGTGGTGGATGCCCTAAAATTCCCTGACTATTGGCATTGAGCAAAACCTCATACTGCATTTCCTATAGTGTTGGCCGTGCCTGTAAAGCGCAACACTTAGCCTGGTATCTGCCAACATAATTTGCTAAAAATTAAAGCATTCTTAACTGAGTATTGATAGGAATTAGGTAGTGAATTCGTTATCTTTATAACCTAGACTTGTTCCTAAATAGATTCTTTTCGTTTCCGGAGATGCCAATTCCAGAGACCGCATGCCAGGGCCAAGAGCCGGTCATTGAAGGCGTTGGACTTGTTGCGACAGGTTTGGGCCACGCAGCCCA
>JALYUI010000593.1 GCA_030853845.1 Bacteroidota bacterium
CTTCACCCGCGAGCAGCAGGTAAAGAGCATGGCCGCCACCCTATTCGACCAGAGCGGCACCAAAATCGAGGATAAAAACTATGATTTCCGGGCGCTGGGCGACTTTTTCTCGCCGGCCGTACACGTAGCCAACGACGGCACGCAGTATGTCACGCTCATTAGTGAGGGCATGAAGAAGCTGACGGTGCGCCGCTACCCGGCCGGGGCTTCTACCGAAATTAAGGTATTGGGGGTGCCGGTGGGCGGTGTGTTTGGCGGCAAAGCTGTGACGGTGCGCGACGCGAAATTCACGGTGCTGGGCGATGGCAGCCTATACGCCGCCGCCCTGTGCGCCGACTACGCCACCGGCGAATACTACAGCATGAAAGTGGTGAAGTTCGACTTCACGGGCAGCGGCGACATGAAGTTCTCGCCCGAGTTCCGCTTCACGCCTGAGTACCTGGCCGAGGTGGCCAAAGCCGGTGGGGCCGATGCCAAGCGCCTCGACGACGTGTATCTGGCCGATATGCTCCTCACCTCTGAAAAGCAGCTGGTCGTTATCGGTGAGAAGCATTTTGAGGAAGGCGGCAGCGAGGCCCCCGTGCACGCCCGCGAGCTGCACCTGTTCGGCTACAACGAGTTTGGTGCGCCCACCTGGCACAGCATTGTGGCCAAAGACCAGGTAGCCCCGGCCATCGATTCTTACACCGGCATTGGCTTCCGCGCCACCGTGTTTGGCAACACCGTGCAGCTGCTCACGCTGGAAAACATCAATAAGAAGTCGGACCTGTACCTGCGCCGCGTGAACGTGCAGACGGGCGTAGTGAGCGCCCCCGAACGCCTGAAGCTGAGCGTGGCCGACGACCAGCAGCTGGCCTACGTGAAGGATTTCACTGCCTGGCTGAACGAGAAAACCATCATTGGCGTGAGCCGGCCCAGCAAGAAATCAGCCGCCTTGCAGCTGGATAAGATTGTAGTGAAGTAAGGCGGAGTACCGCGAAATTCCATTTCGCTATCAGTATGGCTAATTAGCGCGGCAAATGAGCTCATGACTTTACTCGCTGCGCTCGTGGCGAAATAGGATTTCGTGGTACTCCGCCTAACGACAAAGGGCCGCCCCCATCCGGGAGCGGCCCTTTTCATTCGTCCACAAAATCCGTGGAACCCGTCGTTAATCCGACGAAACGAAGTTCAGCGCAGCTAATCCGTGATTTAGAAGATGTACTCGTTCGCCTCAATCAGCTTGGCGGCGATGCGGCGGCGCGACTCCTTCACGTTGATGAGCTCAGCTTTGGTAAAGCGCTTGAGGCCCATGAGCAACAGGCGCTGCTCGTCGCCCTCAGCCATGCTGCCGATGGCATCCTTAGCGGCTTTCTCCACGAGGTCCACAGCATCGGCCAGGTACACGCGGGCGATATCGGCTTCCACGGCCATGGCTTCTTCGCCTTTGACGGAAGCTTCCTTCTCCACGCGGAGAATAGTGCTTTCGGCGATGTACACCTTGATGCTCATGTCGGCGATGTTCATCAGCAGCTCCTGCTCTTTGGCGAGGGTGGCGGTGAACTTCTGTACAGCCGAACCGGCCACCATCAGGATGGCCTTTTTCAGGTTGGCGATGGTTTTCAGCTCCTTGCTGAACATGCCGGTTTCCTCGTCCTGGCTCATGCTCGGGATGCTCAACAACTCCTGCTGCACGGCCTGGGCGGGGCCCATGAGGTCGATTTCGCCTTTGAGGCCCTTCTTCAGAATCATGTCAACGGCCAGCAGGCGGTTGATTTCGTTGGTGCCTTCGAAGATGCGGTTTATACGGGCATCGCGGTAAGAGCGGTCCATCGGGTAGTCGGCCGAGAAGCCGTAGCCACCGAAAATCTGCACACCCTCATCTACCACATAATCAAGTACTTCCGAACCTTCTACTTTCAGGATAGCACACTCCACGGCAAATTCGCGGGCGGCACCCAGCAGGGCTTCGTTGGCCCCTTTGCCCTCAGCCATCAGCTGCTGCTCCATGCGGTAGATGTCCATACCCGCGCGGTAAATAGCCGATTCGACGGCGTAGATGCGAATAGCCTGCTGGGCCAGCTTGTAGCGAATCGCGCCGAATTTCGAAATCGGCATTTTGAACTGCACCCGCTCGTTGGCGTAGCGGATACTCTGGGTGGCAGCCACTTTGGTCGCGCCCAGGCAGGCGGCGGCCAGCTTGATGCGGCCGATGTTCAGCACGTTGAAGGCGATGAGGTGGCCCTTGCCAATCTCGCCCAGCACGTT
>JALYUI010000598.1 GCA_030853845.1 Bacteroidota bacterium
GGGGCTGCGCTTTTTCGGCGGCGGGCACGGGCTGGCGCACGTGAAATTGCTGGTCCAACAGGCCCAGTAGCGGCAGGGCAGGCCGTTTAGCGGCCGGGGCGGGGTCAGCCGCAGGCCAGCAGGCGGCCACCAGCGAGTGCAGCAGCACGCCTTGGCTGCGGGCCTTGCCTGGCCCCACCGGCCCCAGGCCTGCCCGGCGCTCGGCTGCTTCGGGCCAGCTCAACTCGGTCGTGTCCTCGACCAGCAGGTAAGTACCAGGGGCCTGCAACTGCTGGGTAACCAGCTGGCGGTGCGGGGCTTGCAGCGCCTCTGGCGTGGCCTGCACGTGGCCCAGCAACTGGTAGGCCGCTTTGCTGGCATAGGAGTGCCCTTGACTTAACCGTGGAATTGTCGCCCCCGGCTCCCGCGCCCAGCCCGCCGCCAGCCTCACCACCCGCCGGCTGCGGCGTACGTCGCCCAGTTCCACCCCGCCAAAATGCGTCTGCGCCCACTGCGGCGCCTCGCCAAAATGCGTTGAAATGCTCATGCCCGCAAGCTACCGACCACGCACAAAAAAGCGTCGGCCTACCAGCCGACGCTTTTTAAGATTTGGGTAAGGACAAGCCGGATGGGCAGGGCTTTTAGGTGTTTGCTAATCACATTTTAATAATCGCCTCGCTTTTGCTGGATGGCTATGCGGTAGCCGTACCAATAATAGTAGTTATCGCTGCCATAGTCAGCGCTCTGTTCCAACTGGAGTGCTCGTTCTAGCTCCGCGTCTGCGTGTTCCTTGTATGTCGTCGTGCCTCCGTACATACTGGACTCGTATTCGAGAAAGGAAATTCCGTCAGCAAACCCTGCGTCAAAAAAATCATTTCTGGGATAGGCTGCTACGGCGGAGGCAGTTGATGAGGTCAGGCTAGACGCGTTGGCGGCCGAATAACCACTAGCAAGCAACAGCATGAGAGAGAGGTAAACGCTAGCTTTTTTCATTTTCATAAGGATTAAAAAGAAGTGAAGTAAGCACTCTTGTCAAGGAGCGATGTGACAAATGTATTCCAATCAGGATTGTGCGAAAAGGACAAAAGGGCTGTTTTTTAGACATCATTTTTGTCTAATATATCGCTTCAGAAGGCACTTTGTTCTTGCTTAATTTTTATTCCATTCTCGTTTTCAAATAAAGTTTATCGCATAAGTAATCTAATCATTAGCTACTTAGACAAAGCACAGCATAATGTAATAATTTGGTTATTTGTGACATCGATGTTCCATTTTAAAAAAAGCCCTGCCGGACGGGCTTGTCCTTACCCAAAACTCAAACGCCCTTCCAGCCATGTGGCTGGAAGGGCGTTTTTGCGTAGTCGTCAGCCTGATTTATTGCTTTTTCAAGGTGTTCGACTTGACGAAAAAGCCCTTGGTTTCACTTCCGTGAGGTCAGGAAAAGATTTGGGTAAGGACAAGCTTTTTCAGTGGAAGGCCGGGCTTTTTCAGTGAAAGGCCGGGGTCCGACCCCGAAATTCCGGGGTCAGACCCCGGCGGGCCGGGAAAGAAAACAGTTGCTTCAGGAGCCCGTGAGCTCGGTATCGGTCAGGGGCTGGTCGGGAGTGTCCGGGCCGCCTTCGAGGCCGTTGGTCTGGCTGGCATCGCCGTAGTCGCCGCGAATGCCGGCCCCGTCGCCCATATGCTCCTGGGTGCTGCTGGGCAGGTTGCCGCCGGTCTTGGGCTGCTCTTCGGCCGCTTTATCGGGCGTGGGGCTCACGGTGGCGTTGTTCTCCGAAGCCTGGTCGGGGGTCGAAGCGCGGGCCTGGTCGGGGCGGGGGTCGGCGGGGTTTTGCTCGGGCGTTGGCATGAGGAAGGGGAGGAGGGGAGAAGTGAGGGAAAAAGCGGCCACGCCGCCAGCCGGGTGTACGGCCGGCCGGGCGGCGCGGTTGAGCGGCGGCCTTTGTCGCTTTATTGCGGCGGCCGTGCCATCTTGCCATGAACTTGGCGGGCCGTAAGCCGGCCCCCCCTATTCTCTCACCACTTTCAAGCCTTTGCCCAGCCGTGGCCGATACCTACGACGACTTTTACCACCAGAAAACCGACGCCGAGCTCCAGTTCTTCGTCGACCATCCCGAGCTTTACCAGCCCCCACTGGTGGATGCCGCCCGCGCCGAGCTGCGCCAGCGGGGAAAATTAATCGTCCCGCCGCCCACCGCCGTTTATGCCGACGCAATGCTGGCCCCCACCCGGGGCCGGCCCATTGGCCTACTCACGCTGGGCCTGGCAGTGCTGCTGCTCGCGAGCCTGGGAGCCGTCTACTTCATGCGCCAGAAAAGCCGGGCAGCCACCGAAGCGGCCGCCCCGCCACCCCGGCCCAAAGCCCCGCCAAAGCTCGAAACCGTCGAAACTTCCGCCATGCCGGACTACGGCGGTGCGGTGGCCGCGGCCATAACCGAACAGCTGGCCCGCGTGCCCGCCGCCGAACAGGCCCCCGAGATGGACCGCCGCCAGTACCGCGAGCTGGCCAAGCGGTTCTGGACGGCCGAATTTCAAACCGAATATGTAGACGAACGCGCCCGCCAGGGCAAGATGGATGCCTTCCTGCCCGGCCACGTCGAAACCGCGCTGGCCACCTGGGAGCAATGGAACAAGGCCACGCGCTACGGCTACAAGTTCGGCCCGAAAATGACCCAGCACTTCGATGCCATGGCCAACGCAGCCCGGCAGCAGCAGGAGGGCCTCGAAGACTTACTGCTGGTGGCCCGCAACCCCCAACCCTACGAAACGCCCCGTACCCGCGAGCGCGAAGCCGACGTGAACGACCTGCTCAGCAGCCTACTGCGCAAGTCGCCGGTAACGGGGCGGCCGTACGTGGTGCTGGTGCGCAAAGTGCAGCTGTAGGGAGGCGTTTGGTGAAAAAGAACGTCATTCAAAGCAGCACGTCATGCAGAGCGCAGCGAAGCATCTCGCGTGTGGTAGTAA